>CALLYK010000483.1 GCA_937858365.1 uncultured Isosphaeraceae bacterium
CGGCCGGGTCCCCGGGACCATTGGACAGAAAAATGCCATCGGGCTGATGTTCCAAGACCGCACGCGAGGGGGTCGAGCCGGGGACGATCGTCACCCGACAGCCCGATTCAACCAGGCGCCTGGGTATGTTCCATTTCATCCCGTAGTCGAGGGCGACCACGTGGGGCGTTCGGGCTGAGGTCGCGAGTTTGGGTGTCTCCGGTTCGTCGAACACGTGAAGGTCACCTTCGGTCCAGACGCGAGGCCCCGGAGGCATGACTTCGGAGGCGAGGTCGCGGCCAATCAGTCCTGGACTGGCCTGAGCGCGTCGCACCAGGCGTTCGTCATCGAGATCGCTCGTCGAGAGGACCCCTTTCATGGCCCCTCTCTCGCGCGTGAGTCGAACCAGGGCGCGCGTGTCGATTTCTTCAATACCGGGAATTCCGTTCTCGGCGAGGTAGTCCCCCAAGGACCCCGAGGCCCGATAGTTGCTGACGGAGCGGCTCAACTCACGAACCACGAAGCCCTTCACCCAGGGCCGGCCACTTTCGACGTCCTCGCGATTGACGCCATAGTTACCGATGAGCGGGTAGGTCATGGTCACGATCTGGCCGTGATAGGAAGGATCAGTGAGGATCTCTTGATAGCCGGTCATGCTTGTGTTGAAGACCACTTCCCCTTCGGAGTCCACAAGGGCGCCGAAGGCCCGCCCGGTGAAAACGGTCCCGTCCTCGAGTGCTAGCTTGGCGATTCGCATCGTGGCCCGATCGCTCCCTTCCCTACCCCGTGGTGGCTTCCGACTTGGGTATCCGGCTTCGCTGACCTTCCAGAGTATCGAATCGGGCCCCTAACCGCGACTCTCCTTGAGCGCGCGGTTTTCCCCGGGAGACACGCCCCGGAGGTCCTTCTCTTTGCTAAGATAATGGTGGGGCGTATCGTCCAGCCGACGTTCCACGTGGAACGTCGGCTTGGACCGCTCTCGATCGACCCGCGTCGTTCCCCCATCCCATCTTTTGACGCACCATGTCCTCAACATCCGAAAAGGCCGTGGTCCCTTCGAACGTCGAGCGACTGACGGACCTTGAGACGAGCTGGACGATGGTGGCGAACGCCCACAAGAGCGGCCCCACGGGTCAGGCCGCGATGCGCGTGCTCATCAGCCGCTACCACGACGCCGTGGAGAACTACCTGCGTCTGAAGCTCCGCGACCGCAACCTCGCCGACGAAGTCTTGCAGGAATTCTGGACGAAACTCCTCACGCACAAACTTGCCGGGGCGGATGAGAACAAAGGTCGGTTCCGCGACTATCTCCGTACGGTCCTCCACCGCCTTATCATCGACCATTTTCGCGCGCGAAAGCTACAGCCCCTGCCCCCCGGTGACTTGCTCGACCCCAGCCGGCCCGACGATGAGTACGACCGCGTTTGGCGAGAGACCGTGCTCAAGCGCGTCTGGTCGCGCCTCGAGACCTACGAGGCCCAGACCCCCAAGAACCGCTACGCGACCGTTCTGCGCATGCGTGTGAACGAGCCGACCTCCCCGATCGACGAAATGGCGGTACGTCTCTCTCAGCGCCTCAACGCATCCATCACCCCCGAAGGTCTACGCAAGACCCTCCAACGGGCCCGGACCAAGTTTCTGGAATTATTGATCCAGGAACTCCGGGACACTCTCAACCCAGCCACACGCGAAGACATCGAGGCCGAGATCTTCGACTTGGGCCTGGGCACTTTTTACCGGAAATACGCTGCGGCAGTCGCCGGGGATTCCTCCTGAAGGGCGGACGCCTTTTTAAAGTAAATCGCCCAAAACTCCCAACCTGTTCATCTTTGGAGGTCCACGAAATCCTCCTCTTCGGCCTATCCGCTTGACCTCCGGATTTTTTGCGCTAAAGTTCAACGGACACAGTCTGCGGGACGCTCGGCGGGATCGGAGCTCCGCTTACGCGTCATGGACCGGGTCTCCATCGCCTCAGGTTGGACTGGGCCGTGATGGAAGCTCCCTGGGAAACTGGATTCCGAGTGGAGGGGAAGGCGATGTTGGTTCTTTCCCGAAAAAAGAACGAGTGCATCATCATCGACGATCACATCACGGTGACCGTGGTTGAGATCCGGGGCGATAAGGTCCGTCTGGGCATTGACGCCCCCAAAGAGATCACGGTCCATCGCCGCGAGGTGTACGAGGCCATTCAAAATCAACACCGAGCGCGGGAGAGGGAGTCCTCCCCGGGGCCGGTCATGCCGGACACTCGTCAGCCAGGGGCCTGACGGGCCCGCATCAGCTTCACGAACTCACGCATCCAGGGACCGTTGTCGGGCCAGCCGCGGACAGTCACCAGGTTGCCGTCCACGACCACATCACGATTGACGAACGAACCGCCCCCGGCCGTGACATCGGGTTCAAGGTCGGGGTAGCAAGTCATCGTCCGCCCTTTCGCCCCTCCAGCCGCGAGGACCAGTAAGGGGCCGTGGCAGTTGGCCGCGATCGGCTTGCGCTCATCGACGAAGTGCTTCACGATGGCGACCGCTCGGGGCTTGTTCCGCAAGAACTCAGGTGCGCGCCCACCCGGAAGGACCAGACCATCGAAGCTCGCGGCATCCACTTCATCCAGGCCCAGGTCCGCCTGGACGCGGTATCCCGCCTTCTCGGTGTACGTGTCGAACCCCGGTTCGAAATCGTGGACGACTGAGAGGAACGTCCGGGCTGTGGTCGTGCCGATCTGGACGAGCCAGCCTTCTTCCTCGAGCCGGTACTTCGCGTAATAAATCTCTTGGGCCTCGCCCGCGTCACCTGTCAGCATCAAGACCCGCATCGAGATCGACCTCCTTCAATCCGCAGGACCGCAGGAGGATAACGCACTCCGCCCCGATTGACAAGTTCCTTGACCAGCCCGCACTCCCGCGCCTAAAGTAACACAGCCATCGACCTGGCCCCGTCGTCTAGAGGTCTAGGACACGGCCCTTTCAAGGCCGCGACACGGGTTCGAATCCCGTCGGGGTCACTGCACTCAGCGAACGCTGCGCTTTTTTGTCGTGTCAACTGCCGTGGCTTCCATCCAGCTCAGGCACCATGGCATGAGGTCCCGGATTTGGATGGAAATGGTCGAGCAAGACCGCCACGAGCATGTCGCTGATGACGTTGGTCATTGCCCTGCAGCGTGATAGAAACCAGTCGACCGAGAGCAGTAGAGGGTATACCTCCAAGGGTAAGCCCACCGTTGTGAGCACGACGAGTAGCGAGATGAGTCCCGCGTCGGGCACACCCGCGATGCCGATACCCGCGATCAGGCAAGCGGCCGCCGTAAGGGCTTGCTGACCAAGGCCCATGTGGATGCCGTGATATTGGGCCACGCACAACACCGCCATCGCTTCGTAGAGCATGATGCCGTCGTTGTTGAGGTTCGTGCCAATGCAGGCCGAAAGCCGCGCCGATTGTGGAGAGACCTTCATGGCGTCGAGGCTCGCGAGGGTGACGGGCATTGTCGCCAGGCTGCTGCTGGCCCCGACCGCGTAAGCGATTGGGTCGCGGGCCCCCTTCCAGAACCAGACGAGGGGCCGACGCGCCACGAACTTGATCCATATCTGATAGACGATCCCGATCTGAAGGGCCAAACCCAAGACGGCCACGCCGACGTAGGCCGAGAGTCCCTTCACCGCGTTCAAGCCGTGTTCGCCGAAGACGCTGGCGATCACCCCGAACACGGCCAAGGGCACAAGCAGGATCACCCAAGACAGCATGAGCTCGACGGCCTTGTAGCAAGTGGTCACGAGGTCTTCGACCGCTCGATAGGCCGTTTCTCCTTGCCGGACCTGGTGGTTCTTCACCACGCGGAGGGCCGCCCCCGCGAGGACCGTCATGATGACGATGTGGAGGATCGAGTTCTCAAGGAAGGGCTGGAGGACGTT
This sequence comes from uncultured Isosphaeraceae bacterium, assembly GCA_937858365.1. GTDB lineage: Bacteria > Planctomycetota > Planctomycetia > Isosphaerales > Isosphaeraceae > CALLYK01. The sequence continues at coordinate 3,885 of CALLYK010000483.1, forward strand.
GGTCGGCACGAACGACTTGAGCTGCTTGACGAAGTCGAGTTTCTCCACGAGAGGCAGGGGCCTCGTGGCGCCCTCACCGCCGAGCACCGCCCGCAAGAAGACACCCGGTTGAAGCACGTTCGACAAGGTCAGGCCGATGATCATCGCGATCGTCGCGTTGCTTAGGGAGATCGCGACCATCAACCCGCCACTCCTGGCCTTCACGTCGGTGCGAAGGAAAGCGTCGAGCACCGCGAAGAAGACGAGCGGACCGGCGAGCGCCTTGATGAGATCGATGACGACCGAGCCGAGCGTCTTCAGGACTTCGGCCTGGGGACCGAGCAAGGACCCAAGGGCGGCACCGAGGACCATCGCGATGAGGATGCGGCCGGCCTGGCCGATCCGCGGGAGTCGGGGTCGCTTCATGCCCCGGTCTCGGAAGCGCACGACACACCGAGGGCCTTCAGGTGGGCCTCCACGCAGAGGGGCAGAACATCGAGGTTGTAGCCCCCTTCGAGCACGCTCACCAGGCGGCCCGACGCGTGAGTGCTTGCCACTTTCAAGACCTCGCTGGTCAACGTTTCGAAGTCTTCAACCTCAAGTCCCAGGCTACCCACGGGGTCTTCCAAATGGGCGTCGAAACCCGCGCTCAGAAGGACAAGGTCGGGCCGCGCTTTGTCGGCCAAGTCGTGCAAGGCCGCGCGAAAGGCCGCGTGGAACTCAGCCCTCTTGGTGCCAAAGCGCAGAGGGACGTTACGGTTGAAACCCAGACCTGGACCCGAACCGGTCTCGTCCTGAGTGCCCGTGCCGGGATAGAAGGGGTGGCGATGGACCGAGAGGAAGGACACGGTTGGGTCCTCGTAGAAGGCCTCTTGCGTGCCGTTTCCGTGATGGACGTCGAAGTCAACGATCAAGACGCGGTCCAAACCGAGGTCCGCGCGCGCGAATGAGGCCCCGACGGCGATGTTGGAATACAGGCAAAAGCCCATCGCGGTGCTGGGGCGAGCATGATGACCGGGTGGTCGGACGAGGCAGAGAGCCAGGCGATCATCACTTTCGACGACTTGCCGAACGGCCGCCACGACCGCCCCCGCCGCGAGTCGAGCGGCGGAGACCGACCCCGAACTGACGTAGGTGTCCGGGTCGAACTGACCGCCGCCCCCTCGTTCGAATTCCACGACCTCGGCGAGATACGCGGGATCATGCACACGGGAAAGCAGTTCGTCCGCGGCCGGTCCGAATTCACCCATGACGCACCGCCGGCGCTGACCGTTGTGCTCGAGATGGTCGAGGATCGCCGACAGGCGATCGGGGCATTCGGGGTGCCACGACCAGGGGCGATGGGCCAGCATCCGAAGGTCGGTGTAGAGATGGACCATGTTCATGCCCCCTGCCCTTGCTCGCTCGCAAGACGTTACGACGACGAGCGCCGAGCGTCAACGGGGCGATCTGGGAGGAGGGTCCCGCGAACAGTCATTGGAACGGAGTGGTGATCATGGGATGGCTTGACCGAACGCCATCCAATGGCCATCCGGCATCCGGACCCACAATTCACGTTGGCCCCAGGGCTGATCGACGGGGCCCTTCACGTCCCCCACGGGCAAAGTGGCGAGACGTTCTCGCAAAGACCCGTACATCGCATCCACGTCCGCGACGTCGAGATAGACCGTCATCCGGGCCTCTTGGTGACTCGCCCCCACACCGTGATGGGCTTCGAGGAGGCGCAAGGCGGCCCCCTCCCATTCCAGGTAGGCGTAGGAGGACATCTGGAAGACGACCCGAAAACCGAGGACCCGAGTGAGAAAGTCCATCGCGGCCGTGAAGTCAGGTACGTGGATCACGGGCGTTATCTGTTGAATGTTCGCCATCGGGCGTCCCTCCGCTCCTGGGCCGCGGTCGTCGTCCCGCGACGTTTCACGTGGAACATCGCACGGGACGCCGACCTTACGGCGCCCCCACGGCGTGGTCAACCAGGGACGTTCCACGTGGAACGTCCTGCCGCGAGGATTGTCCCGCCGATACAATCGCCGCATGATCGCCACCCGACGACTGGACATCGCGTGCCTCTCCTTGGCGATGGTGCTTTCCTTCGCGCTACGTGCTTGGGGCTTTGGTTCGGTGGGAATTGACCATTTCGACGAGGGCATCTACGCACTTGCCGGTCTGGGCCTCGGATCGGGATGGCCGATGGTCGACCCCTCGTTGATCGCTTACGCCCCTCCGGGATACCCGATCCTGGTAGGCGTTGCCTATCGACTGCTCGGCCCGTCCGACGTGGCCGCGATCGGCGTCTCGATCGTGCTCGGCTCGATCACGATCCCTTTCCTCGCGGGACTGACCGCGAAGGCGTTCGGCCGCGGAGCGGGCTTACTGATGGCGATCTTCGGGGCCTTTTGGGGCGCCCAAATCGTCTTCTCGCGCATGGCCTTGACCGACGCTTTGTTCCTCTTCGCATGGTCCCTCGCCATGTGGGCGGGCGCGCGTACCCTCGATCATCCGACCTTCGGGCGCGCTCTTGTCGCCGGGTTGGCGATCGGTTTGGCGATGAACGTGAAGTACAACGGATGGCTCGTGGGGTTGGTCCTCTTGTTGGCTGCCCTGCCCTTGTTGCGACGCGGTCCCTGGCCAGCGCGGTTGGCGGTCGTTTTCGCCTTGATCGTCGCCGGTCTGGTGTACATTCCTTGGTTCTTTTTCGTTGAGGGACATGGCGGGTACTCTTCGCTCCTCAAGCACCAGTCGAGCTACGTTCTCGGCCCAGCCGCCTGGTGGCGCGACTTTCATTTGCAACTCTCCCAGGTCGAGGCGCTCTCGGGCTTACCCCTGTGGACCACGGAGGTCCGTCCGCTCCTCGCCTTGATCGCGCTAGGTTGCTCGGTCCTGAATTGGCGCCCCCTGCCCGTCCGCGTGCGCCTTCTTTGCGCGGCCCTGGCCGCGACCGCCTTGTTGCTGGCACCTTCCTTGATTTGGTGGGTCGCATTGATGACGCTGCAAACACGTCTCTTCGACCAACGCCCCCACGTTCGCGTCGTCGCCTGGGCCTGGCTCGTGCTCGCCATTCTGACTCCGCTCTATCATCCCTATGCGAGGCTTTGGCTGCCGGTGCATGCCGTCGGTCTGGCGCTCGTATGCGGTTCGCTTATGGCAAGGGTCCCCGTGTTGGAGGGTCGCTCGATCGTCTGGCCCAGTTTGGTCGCCTTGGCCGCCCTTGGTTTCACCTTGGAATCGACGCCCGGCCGACCCCTGCCTGGTTTGCTTGGGCCGACCGATTCTCTACGCACGGCATGCCTGGACGCCGTGGAGACTCTCGGTGAGCAAAACACGCCTGTCCCCGTGCTCGCGCGACCCTCGGCGCTCTATTATCTAGGTCAACGCCTAAGCGTCGCGCGTCATGCCGAGGCCAAGGACCTTGTCCACTCCTTCGGGCGGTCTCGCTGGTTGTTGATCGACACGGCACAATGGCGGCAGGATGACGCTCACGACGAAGTCGGCGCGGAGCTTCAACGTCGGTGGGAGGTCGCCGAAACCTGGCGGGCGCCGTTGAACCCGGCGACCTGGCTCGATGCGGACCCCGGTGCCGCCACCAACACCTCGCGCACGAACCAAGCGGAACTCACGCTCTACCGTCGCCGCGACACGGAAGTCGCACGACCAAACACGATGACCCACGACCCATGACCAACCAGCCGATCGCCACGCCGATCTCGCTCTATCCCGACCCCGACGCACTCGGGACAGTCACCGACCTGTATCAACTCACCATGATGGCGGGTTACCAGGCAGCCGGCCTGAGCGACGCGCACGCCGTCTTCGAGCTCTTTGTCAGAAGGCTGCCGCCGAACCGGGCGTACCTCGTCTTCGCTGGTCTCGAGCAAGCGGTCAGAGACTTGCTGGCCTTGCGGTTCTCATCCGAGCAAATCTCTTATGTGCGGTCTCTCCGGATCTTCCAGGGTGTGGCCCCTAGCTGGTTCGACCAGCTCGCCGACATGAGATTCCAAGGGAACATCTGGGCGGCGCCTGAAGGTTCGGTGGTCTTCGCCGGCGAGCCTCTCGTCCGCATTGAAGGCCCATTGCCCCAAGCCCAATGGGTCGAGACCCTGCTCATCGCGTCCTTGAGCTATCCGACCTTGGTCGCCTCCAAGGCCGCGCGGGTGGTCGAGGCCTCAGGGGGCCGCCCGCTCTACGACTTCGGCCTGAGACGCGGTCACGGCCCGATGGCCGGCATGATCTGCGCGCGCGCTGCGGCGATCGCGGGATTCACCGGAACGAGCAACGTGGAAGCGGCACGCCGCTTGGGCATCCCTTGCATGGGCACGATGGCCCACGCGTGGGTCCAGTCGTTCGACCAGGAGAGCGAGGCGTTCGCGGCTTTCGCCGAGGTCTTCGGCCCGATGTCCACGCTTTTGGTGGATACGTACGACACCCCCGAGGGTGTGCGCAGGGCCGCCTTGGTCGAGCCACCTGTCGCCGCCGTTCGACTGGACAGCGGCGACCTCGATTCGCTCTCGAAGGAAGCGCGAGCCATCCTCGACGCCTCCGGACGCACCGGCACGCGGATCGTCGCCAGCGGCGACCTGGAGGAGTACAAGGTCCGCGACATCCTGGCTTCGGGCGCGCCTATCGACGCCTTCGGGGTCGGCACCGAGCTCATCACGAGTCGCGATGCGCCGTCGCTCTCGATGGTCTACAAACTTGTGGAGTTAGAGGGCAGGGGGCGCATGAAGCTCAGCCCCGGCAAGAAGACGTATCCAATGGCCAAGCAGGTCTATCGCCAAAGCGATGAGGCCGGGACCTTCGTCCGTGACTTGGTGACGAAGGCCGACGAACAGGCCGAAGGCGAGCCGCTCTTGGTCCCGATTGTCCGCAACGGCCGGCCAGTCACCGTGCCGCCCAGCCTGGACGCGATCCGCGATCATTGCCGTCGTCAGCTCGATCGGTTGCCCGAGGGCCTACGCCGCCTCGAAGCGGACCCAGCGTATCCACTCGCATATAGCGACGCGCTCGAAGACGCGGCCCACCGGATGGGTGTGATATAGGGCTTCGCGGCCCGTTCAGGTTCAGGCGACGTTCCACGTGGAACGTCAGTCGGGCGAGCGACGTTCCACGTGGAACGTTGGGCCGAAGGCCCCCCGCGAGTTCCTGCGAGGTGGCCTTTACAGACTCGTGAAACCGGGCTACCATCCCGCCGCGCCGCCGGGAGGAGTTCTTCGACTTTCCCCGGTTCGCTCGCGTTTTCCTCGAAGGGGAGGGAGGTCGGCGACCGTGGCTCGTGTGATCGCGGTGGCCAATCAGAAGGGCGGTGTGGGCAAGACGACGACCGCCATGAACGTCGCGGCCGGGTTGGCCAAGGCGGGACGGTCCGCCCTCGTCATCGACATCGACCCCCAATGCAACGCCACCAGCGGATTGGGCGTCACACCGGCGCCCCGACATCCGCTCGTCGTGGGCAAGGGCCTCGCCGACTCCGTCGTCGAAACCACCCAGAAGGGCCTGTTCGTCCTGCCGGGTTCTCAGAGTCTGGCCGACGCCGACGCCCTCTCGGCCCCGAATCGCCAGCGGGCATCTGCGCTCAAACAGCAAATCGCGGCCGACCTGGCACGCTTCGACTACATCTTCTTCGATTGCCCACCGTCGTTGGGACAACTTACTCGGGCAGCTTTGGGTGCCTCGGGCGAGGTTTTCGTCCCGATCCAGTGCGAGTACTTCGCGATGGAAGGACTCTCGCAGGTCCTCGAACTGGCCCGCCAAACCAAGGCCCGCGACAACCACCGCCTCGAAATCGGCGGCATCGTCTTGACCATGTACGACCCCACGTTGGAACTCGCCCGCGAAGTGGCGGACGAGGTCCGGTCGTATTTCGACGGCACCGTCTTCGCGACGATGGTCCCGCGTGACGTCTTCGTCAGCGAGGCACCAAGTCACGGCAAGAGCGTTCTGGATCACGCGCCTCGGTCCCGCGGGGCCCGGGCTTACACGGAACTGGTCATGGAGGTCCTGGACCGTGAATAATCGACCGAGATTGGGACGAGGGCTCGCCGCCCTGCTCGGAACGGAGCAGGGGGGGTTCGAAGCGAGCGGCCTCGACTCCGCCGAACTCATCCGCATTCCGGTCGATCAGATCGACCCGAACCCGTATCAGCCCCGTCGTCAATTCGACCAGGCGGACCTCGCGGCCCTGGCCGACTCCCTGCGCCAGCACGGCATGATCCAGCCGATCCTGGTGCGCCAGGTTGGCGAGCGATACCAACTCATCGCGGGCGAACGCAGACATCGTGCCAGCATCGAGGCCCATCTCCACGAGGTCCCAGCGCGGGTGATGGACCTCGACGACCAGCGCGTTTGCGAACTGGCGATGGTCGAGAACCTCCAACGCGAAGACCTGAACGCCATTGAAAAGGCCACCGCGTTCCGCCAGTACCTCGACACTTACGGCGGCACCCAGGATGAACTGGCCGGCCGCCTTGGCCTGGAACGCCCCACCATAGGCAACCTTCTCCGCTTGCTCAGTTTGCCCGAGGAAGTCCAGGAAGCTGTGCGAAGCAAGGCGATCAGCGCGGGTCACGCACGGGCCTTACTCGCCCTCACAAACCCGGACGCCCAGCGCGGGTGCTGTGGCCGAATTGTCGCGGAGGGGCTCTCTGTCCGGCAAACCGAGGCCCTGGTGGCGACCGGCGATCCAAACGTCCCTAGGCCTCGCGTTCGCAAAGACCCGGCCCACGGCGACGCCACGCCCAAGGACGGCAAGCCGCCGCACGTCCTGGAATGGGAGACCCACCTACAGCAGCGATTCGGCACGCCGGTCAGTTTCCGCGTGAAGGGGCCGGATCGCGGCCAGATCGTCATCGAGTTCCAGAACCGTGAGGACCTCGATCGTGTGATGGGCCTCATCCGAGGTTGACGGGTCCTCTCGCTTCCCATTTCGCGCGATCCAGGGCGGAAACGAGAATGAGACCTCACATCCGGAGGGCCTCACGACGAGGCCCGCAGGCCCTCCGACATTGTACCGTTGGGGTTTGTGTTTTGTGAAAACCGCGTGCGGCAGCGGCACCGCTTTTGCCTCAGTGTTTTCGGCCGACGTCAAAGGACTGCGCGGTTGCCCTGCCGACGAGGAGTCGCCATCATGGGCGATCGCCCGGAGCGGGGCGGCATCGTCCATGTGGACCAACAGGGGGTCGCGAATGTCCCAGGAAGAAATCGCGCGAAACGTCTCCATCGGTCTCTACCGGATCGCTCGCGACCCCGAGCGCACTCACGACCTTCACCAGCTTCTGCGCGATTTCGGTCATCAGATGCGCAACCGCCTCAACAGCCTGAAACTGGGCCTCTACCTGGGCCGCCGGATCGATGAGGAAGCCGGCGGGCAAGGAGACGATTGGGCCCAAGTCGAACGAGAGTATCAGGCCCTGGAACGCCTCTTCGAACAATACCAGGCGGTTTGGCAGCCGATGCGGATCAGGCCCGTCCGGCTCTGCCTGGGTCTCTTCCTGCGCGAAAAGGTGCAGCGCTGGCGTCCGGGTTTTCGAGGGCAGGGGGTGGGAGTGGCCCTGGTAGTTCCCGATGATCCCCCGATCGCTCGCTTCGACGCCTCACAGTTTGGGACGGCCCTCGACCGTTTCGCCCGCTGGCGAACGACCTCGGCGGAGGAGGGGGACTCGGTGCGGATCGTCCTGGGGGCCGATGGCGAACAGGCCCACCTCACTTGGGACGAGAGCGCCAGTCGGATTGGCTTCGGGGCGAATGAATGCTCAGCCTGGGTCGCGCTCCCGATGCTCGCCCGCGTGGTGACGAGCCACGGCGGCACGATCGACTTGGACACGAGCGCTGGGTTTCGACTCCGCCTTCATTGGCCCCTCGAAGGCCCCTCCCGCGAGCCCTCCTGCGTGGAAATGGCCACGTCGCGAAACGCAGTGCTCTCCTCCTCGATTCCGACATCGACTTGACCCTCGAGCGGAACGGCCCGTACCATGAAACTTCGGAAGTCGCGGGGCGTAGCGCAGCCTGGTTAGCGCGCCTGCCTTGGGAGCAGGAGGTCGCCCGTTCGAATCGGGTCGCCCCGACTTTGACTCACGACGATCAAGACGACGTTTCGTCCATGAGGTGCAAGCACGAGTTGATCATGACCGCGAGGAAAGACGCGGGCGGGTGAAATTCCAAGAGGTTGATGCCGCCGTTCGCTTGTCGGAGGAGGCGCGGTTGCACATCGAGCACCCGTCCCAGGATCGCTCGATTCACGGCATTATGTCCAACCACGGCGATTGACTCTCCCGCGTGTCGACCGGCGATCCGAGTGAGCGCCGGCAAGGCGCGGTCGGCCACGTCGCCGAAGGACTCGCCGCCCGCGTAGGGGACCGCGACCGGGTCGGTGTGGACTTGCTCGTAGTGTTCGGGGAAGTCACGGCGGACCTCCTCCCAGGTGAGTCCTTGCCAATCACCTACGTTCACTTCCAGGAACTCAGACACGATGATCGGCCCCAGACCGTGAGGTCGGGCGATGGCCTCGGCGGTCTCCTTGGCGCGGTTCAGGGGGCTCGTGTAAACCGCCCGAAGCGCGACCCGCGAGAGTGCCTCGGCCGCCTTTCGCACTTGGTCCACACCCAAAGGCGCCAGGCCATCATCAAGGGTCTGGCCTTGGAGACGCGGGGGCGATTCCAGGTTCGCGGCCGTGGCGCCGTGACGTAGCAGGTAGATGATCGTGGGTCGCGACATGAGACGTTCCCGCGTTCCGGCATGGGGTCGCGTATGCTACCATCGGCCCCACGACGAATACAGACGGATCGGGCGAGGCAGGGAGGAGACGTCCCTTGGCCAGATTGATTGTGACGGGAGCGGCTGGGTTCATCGGCAGCAACCTCGTTGAAGCGTTGAACGCGCGCGGCGAACACGACGTCATCGCCGTGGACGACCTCAAGCAGCCCGACAAGTTCCGCAACATCGCCGACCTCGCGATCGCCGACTACCTCGACCATCGCGCCTTTCGTGAGAGACTACGACAGGGCGACGACTTCGGCGGCCCCGTCGCGGCGGTCCTTCATCAAGGGGCCTGCGCCGACACGACCGAGTCCGACGGCCGCTTCATGATGGACAACAACTACGAGTTCTCCAAGGAGGTCCTCCACTGGTGCGTTCATCGCGGGGTCCCCTTGGTTTACGCGTCGAGCGCGTCGGTGTACGGAAACGAGATCGACTGCGCGGAGGGGCCCGACCATGAGCGGCCCATCAACGTTTACGCATACTCGAAGTTGCAATTCGACCGCTATGTGCGCCGCCTGGCGCCAACCTTGAGATCGACGGTCGTGGGCCTGCGCTATTTCAATGTCTATGGGCCTCGCGAGCGGTACAAGGGCAAGATGGCCTCGATGGTCTGGCAACTCTCCGAGCAACTCAAGAACGAGGGCATCTGCCGCTTGTTCGAGGGGACTGACGGTTACGCGAATGGAGAGCAACGCCGCGATTTCGTCTTCGTGGCTGACGTCGCGGCCGTAAACCTCTTCTTCGCGTTTGGCGGCGTTCAAACCGGGATCTTCAACTGTGGCACGGGCCGATCGCGGAGTTTCAACGACGTCGCCAAGACGATCATCGAGAAGTTGGGGCGCGGCCGGATCGAGTACGTCCCTTTCCCGGACTCTCTGCGCGGCAAGTACCAAAGCTTCACCGAGGCCAAGATCGACCGCCTCCGCGGGGCGGGGTACGAGGCGCCCATGACGACGCTGGAAGAGGGCGTTCGGTCCCTACTCGCGGGCGGCCTGGCATGAAGAGCGTGAAGGGGCATTCGCTCTCGATCCGGGTTGCCGGATTCTCGGAGAACGAGTAAGTTCCGGTCCCCGGCGATCAGACCTCTCGCGCTTCGGTCCTCTTTCCGAGGCCCCTTCCGCAAGGCGCCAGGGACGGCGTCGCGAGCGGCGAGGCGCGACGGTTTGTCGGGCAAGGGAGTCGGACAACATGCCGGACCGGTCAAGGATGGCCGTCGCGCTCGCAGTTCTCGTCTTCTCCGCGACCTCCGCCATGTCGGGTGACACACCCGTGACCAATCGCGTGAACCTGCAAATCCAGGTCATGGGCGTCGAGTCCGACGGCTGCACGATCGAGATCAAGCCGGGACATGGCGACTGCAAGTTCACACCCATCACCAAGAAGATCACGTCCGCCAACGGCGCGACCGCCAAGCTCGACACGATCTCGCTCGACTGCGTTTCGACCCACGCCGACCGCGACTGCGCCTTCTCCATCACGATCAAAGAGCCAGGCCGACCGCCTCGGACCTATCGGCGAGGTCTCGCGCTGAAGACCCAGACGGCCGGTCAGATGGTCCCCGTTCAGAACTTCCCATGTGTCCTCTCAACGCCCTCGCTGGCCGCCAAGGAAGACACCACGACCAAGCGGCGCTGACGACTTGGTCTCGTCGTCGGGGGCCTCGTTCCCAGGTATGATTGGGAAGGGGCCTCGGAGGACACGCCATGCCTTCGCCGTTTCCGGGAATGGACCCGTTTCTGGAAGACCAGAAACTCTGGTCCGATTTCCATACCAGTTTTTTGACCTATTGCCGCGATGCTCTGAACGAGTCGCTTCCCGAGCCATACATCGCCCGCCTGGAAGAACAGTGTCGCTTGATGGCGGACGTCGAGGGGACAGGGATTCTGCGTCGGCCCGACATCGCCGTGGAGGCCCGATCGCTGCCCGAGGGCTGGACAGGGACCGGCGAGGCGACCGCCACCATCGAACCCCAAACGCGGACCATGCCCGACCAATGGACCGAGGTCCGCGACGTCTGGATTGAAATCCGCCACCGACCCGACCGCCGGCTCGTGACCGCCATCGAAGTGCTGTCCCCCACCAACAAGGCACCAGGCGCGGGCTTCCAAGAGTACATGGCCAAACGACGGGAACTCGTCCGCGAAGACGTGCATCTCGTGGAGCTCGACCTGCTTCTGGAAGGGCGATGCCTGCCCTTGCACCCCGAGCCGCCCTCGGGTGATTACTTCGCCCTCGTCTCCCGCGCCGAGCGACGACCACAGATCGACGTTTACGCCTGGTCGGTGCGTCGACCGCTGCCCAAGGTCCCCATTCCGCTCTTGCCGATCGACGCCGACGCCTCGTTGGACCTGGCCGCGCTCTTCGAGGTCGCCTACGAACGCGGGCGATACGCGCGAGAGATCGACTACGCGAGACCGTTGAGTGTGCCGCTCGCCCATGCGGACAAAGCGTGGGCCGAGGATCGAGCGCGGAAGGCCCCATGAATCGGGCCTGACTTGGGACGAAGCTTGCCGCTCGACTAAAAAAAGTCCGAGGCTGGAACAGAACGGCCCCGCCTTGGGACCCGACTGCATGAGGGACTTGATCGTCGTCGGGGGCGGCTTGGGCGGCCTGGCCCTCGCGGGCCTCACGCAATCCGAAGGGGCCCGTGTCGCCTTGTGCGAGGCCCACACCAAACTCGGCGGCTGTGCCGGCTATTTCGATCGCGACCCGTTCACGTTCGACGTGGGCGCAACGGCGCTCATGGGGACCTCACCCACGGGGCCAATCGGGGCATTGGTCGAAAACCTGGGTCTCGATTTCCAAATCGCAGAGACCCCCGCGTATCGCGTTTGCCTACCGGATCGCGAGTTCGCGATCACGAGCGATCCCGACCAATTCGGCCTGGCCTCCGATCGCGTCTTTCCCGGCCGGCTTCGGAACAAGCGACTGTTCTGGCGGCTTCAGGAAGCAATCGGCGAACGCCTCTTCCAGGTGGCGAGCAAGGTGCCGCGCCTGCCGCTTCGGGCCTGGGGCGACCTGATTCACGACCTTCGCGCCCTTGGGCCCTCCGGTCTCCTCGCGGCGTCGACCTGGGGCCTCACCGTGCTCGACGTCCTCCGACTTCTGGGCCTGGACCGAGATCGGCCCTTCCGCTCGCTGATTGCGATGCTCCTTCAAGACGCTGCGCAAGCGGGGCCTGAGACGGTCCCATTCGCCAATGGGGCGGTCTGTCTGCAAGCCTATCGACGTGGCCTGGGCCGACCCGTCGGCGGCATGAAGGCCCTCGCGGAAGGGATCGGCCAACGCTTCATCGAACTGGGTGGTGAGCTCAAACGCGGCACGCTTGTCGATCGCGTCGAGACCCAGGCCGACGGCTTCACTGTCGTCACGCGACGGCGGGAACGACTTCCTACTCGGCAGGTCGCGTTCAACTTGCCCATAGACCTGGCCGCGCGATTGCTCGGTCGCGACTTGAGCGGCCCGCTGGCGAAAGACGAACACAAGGCCCGCCCCGCCTGGAGTGCCTTTACGGCGTACCTGGCCTTTCGTCGCGACGCGATCGACGATAACGCGTCCCTCTTCCATCAAGTCTTGCAGGACTACGACGAACCCATTCACGACGGCAACAACGTACTGATTTCCCTTTCGCCCCCGGGCAACACCGGCTACGGGCCGGAAGACACGCGCGTCGCCACGTTCTCCACGCACACGCGCCCAACGGATTGGCTCGACCTGCGAGGAGACAGCTATCACGAGAAGAAAACGCAGTTCGCGGAGAGGATGCGGAAGGCGCTCAGTCGGGCCTTGCCGGGGGCCTTGGAAGCGATCGTCCACGCCGAGTTCGCCTCGCCGCGGAGCTTCGCGAGGTACACGAGGCGAACGGCCGGTGCCGTGGGCGGTCCTCCCGTGGCGCGCCGGAACAGCAACTTCCTGGCCGTCGGGCCGGACGTCCTGGGTCCTCGCACCTGGCTGGTCGGTGATTCCGTCTTTCCAGGGCAGGGGACGATGGCCGTCGTCCTCGGTGCGATTCGCGTCGCCGAATTGGTCCTGGGGCGAAGCCCATCACTGATGGACGCCATGTCCGGGAGGACCGAGAGGATCGCGTGGGGCCTTGAAGCGCCGCTCAAGCGATGAGGTCGTGCAAGACTTCGCCGTGGACGTCCGTAAGGCGAAAGTCGCGACCGGCGTAGCGATAGGTTAGTCGCGTGTGGTCGAGGCCCAGAAGGTGCAGGATCGTCGCGTGCAAGTCGTGAATGCTGACGGGGTCCACCTCGGCTCGGAAGCCGAATTCGTCGGTCGCGCCGTGGACCGTGCCGCCCTTCACGCCGCCACCGGCTAGCCAGACGCTGAACCCGTAGTGGTTGTGGTCGCGACCGAGCTTCGCTTTGCCGTCGCCGCCGAGTTCCACGCTGGGAGTCCGGCCGAACTCGCCGCCGCAGATCACCAGGGTCTCATCGAGCATCCCGCGCTGGTCCAGGTCTGTCAGGAGGGCAGCGATCGGCTTGTCGATCTCCCCGGCCAGCCGCCGGTGGTTCTCCTCGATCTTCTCGTGGTTGTCCCATGGTTGTCCGGCGCCGTGCCACAACTGGACGTATCGGACGCCGCGTTCGAGAAGGCGCCGCGCGATCAGTGTTTGACGGCCGTGGACCCCCGAACCGTAGAGCTCGCGAATGTGCTTCGGTTCGCGGGAGACGTCGAAGGCGTCGGCCGCTTCGACCTGCATCCGGAAGGCCAACTCGAACGACTGCAAGCGGGCCTCCAGGCGGCCGTCGGCGCGGTCGCGTGCGTGGTCGGCGTTAAGGGTCGCGAGCAGGTCGAGCTGTCGTCGTTGAGCGGCCGTGGAAACGTGGGGATGGTCGATGTGCTCGACCAACCGATCGGGCCTCTCGTGCTTCGAGTCGATGTAGGTCCCCTGATAAGCCCCAGGCAGAAAGGCCGCTTGCCAGTTGTCCGCCCCCTTGATGGGATGACCGCCCGGACACATCGCGATGAAGCCGGGCAGGTCGTTGTTCTCGGTGCCGAGGCCGTAAAGGAGCCAGGCGCCCACGCTGGGCCGCGCTTGGACCGAGTCGCCGCAATTCATCAACATCAAGGAAGGTTCATGGTTCGGCACTTGAGCGTACATCGATCGCACGACCGCGATGCGGTCGATGTGGCGCGCGGTCCGGCTGAAGATCTCACTGACCTCGATACCACTTTCGCCGCACTTGTGGAACTTGAACGGGGAAGGGAAAGCGGCCCCCGTCTTCCTCTCGGTGCGCAGGGTCTCGGGGAGCGGTTGCCCGGCGTATTTCGCGAGCGCCGGTTTGGGGTCGAACGTATCAACGTGGGAAGGCCCGCCGTTGAGGAAGAAATGGACGACCCGCTTGGCCTTGCCCGCGAAGTGGGGACGTTTGGGCGAGAGGGCCCCTTCCGAGCGACCAATGTCGCCGGCGTCCGCCAAGAGGCTGAAGGCCCCCAGGCCCGCGAGGCCCATGCCCGTCCGACCCAGGAAGTCGCGTCGCGAGAAGTGGCCAGGGCAAACGAACGCGATGCTCATCGTCGCGGACCTCAATCGTCAAAGGCGAACTCGTTGGTCATGAGCAAGGCTTGGGCGAGTTGTTCCCAAGGCGTGAGTCGTGGGCTCGTCGGCCCCAGAAAATCGTGGGCCGCGTCCCAAACGGTCGTGCCGCCGTCTTCCACGATCACGGGCGCCCAACGAAACTGATCACTGTTCAGGTCATCGCGGATGTTCACCACGAAGTCGATCGTCTCCCCGTGGCGCACGCGGACGCGGCCCACATCGAACGGCACTCGGCCATTGTGGACGACCGCCGACTTCATTGCGCCGCGCCCGCCGACGATGAGCCAGCCCAACACTCCGTCTCCTTGTTTTACTTCGTGAATGAGTGTGGATTGGATAGACACGACGGCGTCTCGCGGCGCGACCCATCGACGCACGGCCGCGTGCGCCTTGTCGTTGCCGGGGTGGCCCCCTTCCGCATTCAGTTGGACCCAACCTAGCTTGGGGTCGGGCCAGGCGGGGCCGCCCTGCCAGGCCCCTTCGCCAAAGTGAGGAAGGGCCTGAAAGGCCTTCAAGACACCGGCCGCGTCGTCCACTTCGCCAAAGCCGTATTGCCAGTCCTTGGCGGTTGGCGGCGGTTCGGGCTCGCGGTCGAGCTCCGTGTCGCGTATCAACCGCAAGGCCGTCTCGAGTTGCGATTGCGTTGGCATGCGTTGATGCAATAGTTGAAAGAGCTTCACGACCTTCGCCTCGTCGGTAGCCTCGGCGTTCACATCCGAGCGCTCAATCAAGGCCCGCGCCCTGCCGACGAGGAAGGTATGGTTCAAGAAAAAGAGCGCCTGCTGGGGCACGATCGTCTCCCCGCGCTGAGGCACGTGCAGGTCGGGATTGGCGAAGTCAAACACGCGCAAGACGCTCGGGAATTCCTGACGATCGACGAGGCCGTACACGGTCCGACGCACGGGGAAGGGGGCCGCGAACAAGTCCACCGGCTTGCCCCCGAGACGCTTGTCGAGTTCCCCCGTGACGGAGAGGACCGCGTCGCGCAGTTCTTCAAAGCTCAGTCGGTGCGCGTGGCCCTTCCAGAGCAGGCGGTTTTCCGGGTCGAGCCTCTCGGCCTGCTCTCGCCGGCCCTTGTCCAACGAACCGAAACTCGTCTGTTGATAGGTGCTGGACATCAAGATCAAGCGATGCAATGACTTCATCGACCAACCGTCGGCGATGAACCGCTCGGCCAGCCAGTCGAGAAGTTCGGGATGACTCGGTTGGCCCGCCCGAGTGCCGAAGTCGCTCGGGGTCGCGACAAGTCCGACGCCGAAGTGATGGGCCCAAACGCGATTCACCAAGACGCGCGCCGTGAGCGGGTTGGTCGGGTCGATGATCGCGCGGGCCAGTTCGAGCCGGCCACTGCCGTCCTGGAAGGGGGACGCGTTGGGACCGGAGAGCGCCGAGAGGAACCGTCGCGGCACCTCTTCGCCGAGGTTCGCCGGGTTCCCGCGCCGAAAGACGCGCGCCTCCACGGTGGGAGACCGATCCACGAGCACCATCGCATGTCCGGGAGACTCGGCGCTCTTGATCAGCCAACGATCGACTTCGCCCTGCAACTTCCACAAGTCATCAAGTGTCGAAGTGGGAAAGAACGCTTCCGTGTTGACGATCGGTTCGTCGGGGACCTCGCAAGGAGCGTCGGGGCCGAAGAGGAAGCGGTGCAGGGGGCCCTCAGACTTTTCTTCGAGGGCCTTAGCGAAGAGGGCCCCATAGCGCTCGGCAACCTCGCGCATTGAGGCGGGAGGTGCCTCGAAGGCCATCGCCACGGTTGGCTCGGTGGGACCACGCACCGCCTCGACGACTTCGGCCGCTCGGCCCGCGAACTCGTCCGGCTTGAGCTTCGCGAAGGCGGCCCAGGGCCGAAACACGGGGTCCCCGGCGAGGGCCGCACGCGCGATCGCGTCGCGCCAGCGTCGGACGAAGGCCGGGATGATGTCCCCTTTTTCCAGGACCTGGTCGAAGCCCTCCTCGGGGTACTTCTGCATCTCGAGCTGGGCCAGGAGATACTCGGTCAGGCGCGACCGAACGCGGTCCGCCGCCGCTTTGCGCTCTTCACCCAGGCGTTTGTCCAACTTCGCCTGTCGTTCCGCGAGTCCCTTCCGAAAGGCATCGGTCGCATCCGCGGGACGCGCTTCGACGAGCCTTTCCGACGTGTTGCGGAAGATGCCGTAAAGGGCGTAGTAATCGCGAGTGGGCACCGGGTCGAACTTGTGGTCGTGACACCGGGCGCACGCGACGGTCAGTCCGAGGGTCGCCCGTGTGACGACGTCGATCCGGTCGTCGATGATGTCGTGGGTCACGCCGAGGAAGCGCCGGCCAAGCGTCAAGAAGCCCATCGCGGCGAGGGCCCCCTTGTCGTCCCCGGCCACGCGATCGGCCGCGAGTTGGAGGAGAAGAAAGCGGTCGTAGGCCATGTCTTCGTTCAAGGCCCGGACCACCCAATCGCGGTAGGGCCAAGCGTGGACCCAGAAGCGTTCCTCGCGCGCGTAGACATAGCCCTTGGTGTCGGAGTAGCGGGGCACGTCGAGCCAATGACGGGCCCATTGTTCGCCGTGGTGGGGCGAGGTCAACAAGCGATCGACGAGTCGTTCAACTGCGTCCGGTCGATCGTCGTGGACGAACGTGGTGACATCTTCATAAGTTGGCGGTAAGCCGGTGAGGTCGCGGGTCATCCGTCGGATGAGCGTCCGACGGTCCGCCGCGGGGGAAGGTGCGAGGCCGGCCGCCCCCAACTTCGCCAGCACGAAACGGTCGATCGGCGTTCGCACCCAGGCCCCGTCTCGGACGTCGGGTGGGGTCACGGCGCGCACGGGCTGGAATGCCCAGTGCGTGAGCGTGCTCCTCGATTTGTCATCGGTCTCGGGGCCCTTGCGGGCCGTCTCGGTCCCCGGCCACGGAAGTCCCAGTTCGACCCATCGCGATAGCGCGGCGATTTCGCCGTCGCTGAGTCGTCCTTTGGGGGGCATTCGCGGCTCGGTCTCGTACTGGAGCGCTTCGATCAGCAGGCTCTCATCGGCCCGACCGGGGATCGCGGCCGGACCGCTCCGCCCACCTTTCAACAAGGCCGCGCGTGACGTGAGGTCCAATCGGCCCTTCAGGGCCTCGCCGCCGTGGCACGGTTGACACTTCTCGACAAGGACCGGCCGGACTTTGGCCTCGAAGAAGTCGTTCGGGTCGTCCCCGGCCCACGCTCGTGGACCCACCCCAAGCGCGGCGAACACGGCCAGAAGACCCAAACACGGCGCGTCCTTCATGATCGCCCCACCTCGCACATGACGGGCCACCCGATCGCAACCCCATCCTGGAGCATAGCCGTTCGTGGACCCGGAGTCGATCGCTCGGCCGCCGGCGACCGCCTCCCGTCCTCGCAGTCATGTTCATATATCGAATAAAGAAAGTGTCCTCCAGAAGATCGAGATCGCCCGACTCGGCCCCCGGGGGCCACTTGAAAAGGTCGTTGTCCCGAGGGCCCAAGTCGAAAAAAGGGCCGTTAGGGCCCCGCGGGTCGCTTCATTCAGGTGCTTTTCAACTCCCGATCGCGCGACTCATCGTCGTCGTCCAATTCGCCATCGATCACTCCCGGCCCTGAAATTTGCACGATGTAGTCACCTTCGGCCTGAGTCACGCGCTCGCAGATCAACTTGGCCTGAGCAAGGGTCTCGTTGGGGCCTCGGAAGTAGAACGGTTTGCCGTCGCGCCCGAACGAGAACTCCTCGGTGCATCGTGTCCGGTCGATGCCTTCGAGGAGGAGTGCGGCGTGTCGGAAGTCCGGGTGCGGCATGAAACCGAAGGAAGCCGCGTACTCGATCGCCCCAGAGATGATCTTGGCGAAGGCCTCCGGCTTCACCTCGGACAGCGTCTGGACCTGTTCGACTCGGTCCACCAACTCGCTGAAGTCCAGGGCGGTGCCATTGTCCCAATACGCGTTCTTGACGCCCAAACAGAAGACGTCCACAAGATAGTTGGCCCACACGAATCGGCCGTCGGGCGCGCGACGCGCGATCAACAAGTAGCCGATCCCATCCTCCCACAGCTTGTCGGCGACAAGGCAATGGGTGATCGGCCACTTCTCGGCGTCCTTGAGGCGGACCGTTGGGTCCTTAGAATCGCGCCGGGCCAATTCGGCCTTCTTCGCTATCCGCTTCGCCTTCTGCTTCGTCGCTTTCTTCTGCTGCCGCGCTCCATGGTCCTTGGCCATGAGGTCCTCCCTCCCTATTGACGTACGACGCTACGCGCGAATGGTCCCCGTTTGACCCGGGCGCGACCATCCGGGACAATCCTCTAGAGGTTAGCCGCCGCTCTTCCATGCCTCAAGGTGTGGCCCCATGCCGCGCTCTCCGCGAGTTGGGTCGCGTATCCGCAAGGCCGCGGTGAACCACCTTGACATGAACGCGGTCTCATTGAGCAATAACCAGGTATTCAATACGGACATGCGAGATCAACCACCATGTTCCTTTCGTTTGTCTTCGCGGGGTTGTTGATCGGGCAGGACGATCCGGGAAGGCAGGCGCGTCGTTGGGAAAACGGACCTCCTTCGGACCCAGCCTACTTTCCGATCGCGGTCTGGCTGCAAGACCCCAAAAACGCCCACCGCTTTCGAGAGGCCGGAATAAACCTCTATGTCGGGCTTTGGAAGGGCCCGACGGACGCGCAACTCAACGCCCTGCGGGAGGCCGGGATGGCGGTGATTTGTTCGCAAAACGCCGCGGGACTGGCCCACAAGGACGACAAGACGATCGTCGGCTGGATGCACGGCGACGAACCCGACAACGCTCAGTCGATCACCGACCCCCAAACGGGCAAACGCGGCTACGGGCCGCCCGTGCCGCCGCCGCGCATCGTGGCCGATTACGAACGGCTAAGAGCGACTGACCCAACGCGTCCGGTCCTCCTCAACCTGGGCCAAGGCGTGGCCAACGACCAATGGAAGGGGCGAGGACCAGGTGCCAAGCAAGACGATTATCTCACTTATGTTCAAGGAGGTGACATCATCTCATTTGATGTCTATCCGGTCGCCGGTCTTGATCGACCCGACGGCGGAGAGTTTCTCTGGTACGTCCCCAAGGGCGTGGACCGCTTGGTCCGCTGGACCGAGGGCAAGCGGACCGTTTGGAACTGCATCGAAGCCAGCCGAGTCAGCAACGAGAAGGCGAAGGTCTCGCCGCACCAATTGCGTGCGGAAGTTTGGATGGCCATCATCCACGGGTCCACCGGCTTGATCTACTTCGTCCACCAATTCAAACCGACGTTCAAGGAGGCGTCGCTGCTTGACGACCCGGAGCTTCTTGCCGCGGTCACGACGCTCAACAAGCAGATCACCGAACTGGCACCCATCTTAAACGCGCCGACGGTGCTCGACGGGCCCACCGTCAAGTCGAGCGCGAAAGACGTGCCGGTTGACACGATGGTGAAGCGTCACGCCGGGGCGACCTACATCTTCGCGGCCGGCATGAGGAACGCGCCGACCGACGCCGAGTTCGTCTGGAAGGGCCTTCCCGCACAGGCCCAAGCGGAGGTCTTGGGCGAAGGCCGCTCGATCGATGTTCGCGACGGCGTCTTCCACGATCGTTTCGGCCCGCACGACGTCCATATCTACAAGGTCTTGGGGCGTTGATCGCGAAGCGGAAGAAGCGTTTTTTCCTGTTTCGCGACTTCTCATTTTCGACAGGTGCATTCATGTATCGATGGAACCGGATCGTCCTTGCTTGCCTGATGGCCTTGGTCGCGAGAAACGCCTTCGCGCAAGACGTGGGCGCGAAGCTCGCGGAGTACATGGACGCGGCCGCCCGTGTCGATCGATTCCAAGGGTCGGTGCTTGTCGCGAAGGAGGGACGTCCGTTGCTTTCGCGAGGCTACGGTCTGGCCGACGCGGAACATGGGGTCGGCAACGCCCCGTTCACCAAGTTTCGCCTGGGGTCGATCACCAAGCAGTTCACCGCCACCGCGATCTTGATGCTTCAAGACCAAGGCAAGTTGTCGGTGGAAGACCTGATCGCGCGCCACCTCGACGACACGCCCGAAAGCTGGAAGGACGTGACGATCCACCACTTGCTCACGCACACGTCGGGAATCCCCAGCTACACCGATGACCCCGAATATGGCAAGCGGATGACGCACCCGGAAACGGTCGTCTCGATGATCGCACGCTTTCGCGACAAGCCCCTGGACTTCAAACCAGGGTCGAAGTTCCACTACGACAACTCGGGCTATTTCCTTCTGGGCGCGATCATCGAGAAGGTCTCGGGGCGGACGTACGAGCAATTCCTGCGCGAGTCGATCTTCCAGCCGTTGGGGATGTCCGACACGGGTTACGACCGCACCGAGCGCGTTCTCGAGCACCGCGCCCGCGGCTACGAGCGTCAAGGAAGCGGCATTCGCAACGCCTCGTATCTGGACATGAACCAGCCTTACGCGGCCGGCTCGCTCTATTCGACCACCCTCGACATGTTGAAATGGGACCGCGCCCTGCGGGAAGGTCGCCTTCTCAAGGCAGACTCGATGAAGGCGATGTTCCAACCGGCGCTGGAGAATTACGCCTATGGCTGGTTGGTGGGTGAAATCAAGGGGCACCGCCAGGTGGGGCACGGGGGCGGCATCAACGGATTCATGACCGAGTTCCTGCGCTTTCCCGACGACGACGTATGTGTTGTCGTCCTCTGCAACGTCATGCCGTCGAAGCCTGGGCAAGTGGCGCGCGACTTGGCGGCGATCGTCTTCGGCGAGGCGGTCGAGTCGCCAAGGGAGCGGGTCGTGGCGAAGGTGGACCCGGAAGTGTACGACGCCTACGCGGGCCGCTACGAGATCGCGCCGGGCCTCGTGCTGAGCGTCCGGCGCGAGGGGGACCGTTTGCTCGGTCAGGCCACCGGACAAGGCGAGGCCGAGTTGTTCCCGGAGTCGGAAACGAAGTTTTTCCTGAAGGTCGTGGATGCGCAAGTCACGTTCATGAAGGAAGAGGGCAAGGTGACGCACCTCGTGCTCAAGCAAGGGGGGCGCGAGACGCAGGCGAAGAGGCTCGCGGACGAGGCGAAGAAATGAAGAGGATCGCTCGTGTCGGCGCGAGGGACGGAGGCCACCGAGTCGGTTGTTCCCGCGGGCCTGTCACTTGATGGAACTGGACGCGTTCCGCAGGCGAGGTCCTCGAGGGAACACGTTCATGTGGGGGTCCCTGACGACGCAACTCGAACGTCTCGACGCGTTCCGGCGCGAGGTCGCCGAGTTGCCCAACGAGGCGGCGAAGAAGGAGCGCTTTCTCGGGCTCATCGACGAGTTGTTTCCCTCTCCCGGGGCCATCGCCAAGGTGGCTTCGGGAGCGGAAAAGGTCGTGCGCGTCGAGGCCCGACCTCGTCGCATCGACAGCTATTTTGGCAACGCGGTCATCGAATTCGAGAAGGACTTGAAGGTCTCTTTGCTGACCGCGGAGGCCCAGTTGCGGGAGCAAGTCGCCGGACTTTGGGAAGGGGGTGAAAGCCCGGAACGCCCCCTGATGGCCATCGCGACGGACGGCTTGCTCTGGCGCTCCTACCGCCCCGAGCCGCTGAACAAGAAGAAGAGCAAGTACGCCGCAAGCGATGTGGGACTCGAACTCTTCCAGGAATTCGAACTGACGCGCGAGTCGCTGAACGCGTTTTGGATGTGGCTCACCGGTCTCCTCTTTCGCGATGAGACCGTCCACCCGGCCGCGCAACGGCTCGCCCACGATTTCGGTTCGCGAGGGTTCGCGTACTTCGAGAGCATGCGCGCCCTGGAGACCACTTGGCAAGCGCTTTGTGGACATAACGAGGCCCAGGTCGCCTTCGGGACCTGGCGGCGCTACCTGAACCTGACCTACGGTCAACTCGCCGATTCCAGCCAAGAGGGGCCTTCGGACGAAACGACCTCGCTCTTCCTAAAGCACACGTATCTCTCGACGCTCGCGCGGTTCCTCGTCTGGGCGAGTCTGTCCCGGGGAAAGGCGACGACGGGCTTCGACCGCGTGGTGACTGGTTGCCTCGACGGCTCCATCTTCGAGCAACGCCGACTGGTCAATCTGGTCGAGGACGATTTCTTCCACTGGGTGCGTCTTCCGGAAGCCTTGCGCGCCCTCACGCCGGTCTGGGAGCGATTACTTCAAATCATTCTCACCTACGATTGGAAGTATCTTCGGGAAGATGTCTTCAAGTCGCTCTACCAGGAACTGGTGGACCCGAAAGACCGCCACGATTTGGGCGAATACTACACGCCCGACTGGCTCTGCACGCGCACGGTCGCGGAGGTCTTGCCCGCGAAGGGCTTCGTCGCGGTCCTCGACCCGACGTGCGGCTCGGGCAGCTTCCTTCGCGCCTGCATCGTCCACTTCCTCGAACACAATCGCGACCAAGGGGCCGAGCAACTCCTGCGCTTGGTCCTGGAAAACGTGGTGGGCATCGACATCCA
>CALLYK010000484.1 GCA_937858365.1 uncultured Isosphaeraceae bacterium
GGCGCGAGCACCTGCACCGCGTGGTGCAGGTGCTGGGCACGGCGGGCAGCATGATTCCCTTCGGCGACAACGGCGAGCTGTTTCTCGAGGGCGCGATTGGCCTCGCTCAAGCGTTCATTGGCGGCCTGGGCAGCATATGATGTCGCGACGCCCACTCCACTATCGCCAAGAGCACCCGCAGCCGACAGCTCAGGCAGAATCGCACGAAGAACAGTGCTGCGTCGAAATTCCACGTACAGCGCATCCGTAAGCTCAACCCGCATTCCCTGCGCGGCTGCCGCTTGTAGAATCGCTGAAAAATATTCCACCGCCGCTTTGGTGCCCGTAGAAATCGAACGATTCACGGCGCCAGTGTCTAGCAACAGAATATCACTCATGACGACCTCTTGGGGTCGTTTAGGTCACGCAGCGGCGGCCTGGCGCCAAGAATGTCGTCAAGACCGCCGCCAAGTTCGGCTT
This sequence comes from uncultured Isosphaeraceae bacterium, assembly GCA_937858365.1. Lineage (GTDB taxonomy): Bacteria > Planctomycetota > Planctomycetia > Isosphaerales > Isosphaeraceae > CALLYK01. Next base: position 460 of record CALLYK010000484.1, read on the forward strand.
CCCGGTCGACCACATCATCGGCGGCCCCGGCCGGGCCTTCGACCTTCCGACGGAGGCGCAATGGGAATTCGCGGCGCGGGCGGGCACGACCTCGACCTACTTCTTCGGCGAAGACGTGAAGCTACTGGGAGTATACGCCTGGTTTCGTGAGAACTCGGGCGGCAAGCCGCATGAGGTGGGGACGACGCGGCGTGGGTCCAATCCGTGGGGCCTTCACGACATGCTGGGGAACGTCTGGGAGTGGCGCGCCGACTGGTATGACGACAAGCTCTGCGGGGGGGACGGTCCTCGGGGGCCTTCGATAGCCTCGGACCGCCTGGATCGCGGGGGTAGCTGGGACGACGACGCCGGGTACTGCCGATCGGCGGACCGGGACGGGCACGCGCCGGAGGATCGGAACTTCAACCTGGGGTTCCGGCTGGCCGCAGGTCAGGAGTGAGCCAAGCGTGCAAGCAAGCACTCCCTGGAGCGGAGGCCGATCGCAGCGAGAGGGACGGGGAGGGTATTTTCGTGACTTATATATCAGTAAATTTTTATATGTTCGATTGATTGCATTGCATCGCGGCGAGGGGGAGGTTGGGTGCGGACCTTGGGAGGGAGGACCAGGGCATGGGGTCGCTTTGGTGACGCCGGCGCAGATTTGTCCTGGAAGGCTTCGCTCGCCGGCGACCCCGAACACCACTTCCGGATCGCGTGCCGGATGAGGGTCCGAGTCTTTGGCAATGTCCTCGAGGATCCTCCGCGGGGACAACGACGCTCGATGACTTCGGCGGAGGGCCATGGGATAACGAAAGAAAACAGGTCGAAGTGGCCAAGACAATGGGGTCCGCCGCATCAACCGGGATCTTGGCCCGGCTGCCCGTGGTCCGGCCATCGAGCGAGTCTTATCCGCCGCTGATCTCGGGCACGACGAACCGCTCCCGATAGTCGCGACGTGAGAGCGCGTTGGCGGCCTCGGCGTGGTCGCCGACAAAGAGGCCCGAAGCGGCGTCGAGCGTCACCCAGGGGCCGAGTGTGGCTTGGTCGTGGTTCAGTTCCACGCCGTTTTTGCGCAGGTAATCGCGGCATCGGTCGAAGGCCTCGGCCATCTCGGCGTGGTCGCCGATCGCGCAGCGGACCTTCTCGGGCGAGGCGGTCATTCCGAGGCGATGGGAGACGTTGGCCATGTGGCAGCAGGACGTGGAGAGGTGCCCTTGCAGCGCTTCGGCCTTCAAGTCCTCAGCCCTCCGGCTCCGCACAGCGGCGAGGAAGCTTGAAAGGTGGGCCTTCTCCAGGGCGTCGGCTTTGTCGCCGCCGGTGAGGTCCTGGACCTTCTTGCCTTGGCGGTCGAAGATCGCGCCGCCGGATGCGTCGCCGGCGAAGTGGCCGCCTTCACAGTCGATCACGATCCCGCCGCGACGACCGCGGTAGTTTCCCATCGCGTCCGGGTCCTTGCCGGCGCTCAGGTTGCGGACCTCGCAGATCAAGGGGGCCGGGCGGTAGTCGAAAAGCGCGATGTGGGTGTTGGCGGTCTCGCCGCAGTCGCGGAAGCCGAACCGGCCGCCGACGCTCAGGGCGCGCGGGGGCGTTTGGTCCTGTTTCAGGCCCCAGCGGCAGATGTCGATCATATGGATGCCGTTGTTCCCCATCTCGCCGTTGCCCGTGTCCCAGAACCAGTGCCACTCGTAGTGCAACTGCTTGCGCTTGAGGGGCCCCTTTGGGGCCGGGCCGCACCATTGGTCGTAGTCGATCGACTCCGGACTGGGCGTGGGCGCGTCGACCGTGCCCAGGCCCTCGCGCGGCCGATAGACCAGGGCGTGGGCACAGCGGATGGACCCGATCTCCCCCGCGTTCAATCGGTGAAAGACGCCCTTCAGGAAGGTGCTGGAACGGTTCTGAGTTCCGACCTGGACCATCCGGCCGTATTTGCGGGCCGCCGCCACCATCTGCCGGCCCTCCCAGATGTCGTACGAGAACGGCTTCTCGACGTACACGTCCTTTCCGGCCTGGCAGGCCCAAACGGTCGCCAGGGCGTGCCAGTGGTTCGGCAAGGCGACGATCACCGCGTCCACGTCTTTGTCTTCGAAAACCCGGTGCATGTCGGTGAGGACCTTGACCTCGCCCTCATGGTCGCGGGCCGTCTTGACTTCGCGGTCGAGATGGGATGGGTCGACATCGCAAAGCGCGACGATCCGGGCCCCATCGACCTGACGGAGCCGGCCGATCAGTTGATGCCCGCGCCCGCCGACGCCACCGACGGCGGTCGTCGACCCCATGCCGATGACGGCCACACGGACGGTCTCATTGGGCCCGCCCGAACGCCCCGCGGCCCGCGTGATCAAGCCGGGAAAGGCCGGCGCCAGCCCGGCCGCGATCGAACCAGTCAAGAAGCCCCGGCGCGAGATCGATCTCATCGTGTTGCTCGCCTTCGGTCGGGAAGGATACGAGGGGTCTCGGGCCCACAGGAGCGGAGCATACGGGAGTGGGACCGACGGGTCAAACGGCAGGTGGCTTCCGCGGTGCGCGGCCCAGGTTGGCCAGGCCCTTGACATCGGTTGCGGCCGTTCTTCGCCCCGATCGTAGATCAGGGACCCGACTTCTTTTCGAGTTCTGTGATGAGGGCCTTGAGGTCCTCGCGATCACGGAGCGGCGCGAAGGCCTCGTCGGTCCGGAGCAGGGAACGATCGCGCAGGCCTTCGGCGATCGCGCGTCGGAGCGATTCGATGGAGGCATCGGCGTGGGTTGGGCCGTCGGCCTTGGCGACCCCCCCTGGACCCTCTCGGCCGGCCAACTGCGAGAGGACGGCGTGCGCGCGGGCGCTTTCGAACCAATCGTCGGCCGATCGTGAGGGCAGTTCTTCCCAGTACGCCAGGGCCTTCCGGGCCTCGCGAGCGGCGCTTGCGAGGTCGCCCATCGCCGCTTGCGTCAGGGCCAGTGAAAGGCGACTCACGGACAGTCCCGGAGGTCGGGAGGGGCCCGCGAATTCCGGGCCTTCCAGGATCGCCACGGCTTGCTCACAGACGGCGCGCGATTCGGGCAAACGGTCGAGACGCCGCAGGGCCTCGCCGAGGCGCTGAAGGGCGGTCGCGGTGGCCGCCTTGAGGTCGAGCGCGTTCGGGTCCGCTTCGTCGAGGGCCTTCAGTGTCGCCACGACTTCGCGGCAGCGCGACTCGGCCTCGGCCTTCCGGCCCAACCGACCCAGCACGAGGGCGAGTTCTTGCAAGGTCGTCGCCAGGGCCCGACACTGGTCGCTCGCGCCGGCCTCGGCCAGACGAACGCGCAGGGAAACCGCTCGTTCGAGCGCCACGCGGGCTTCCTCCAGCCGACCCGCCCTTCGCAGGAGCTTCGCCTTGAAGTCGAGGCCCGTCGCCAGGTGGATGAGGTCGTTGCGGCCGGTCGGACGTTTCGCGAGCACTTGTTCGAAGAGGTCCCCCGCCTCGCTCACCGATTTCAGGGCCTCGCCGTCGTCCCCGAGGTCGGCCAAGACCTCGCTGATGTTGAACTTCTCGATTGCCATGTGTTCGAGGTCCGAGAACTCCCCGGGCGTCTCGGCGCTGAGGCGTTCGAATGTCGCCAGGGCCGTGCGATACGCCTCGAGCGCCTCGGCCGCTCGACCTAACAGATACCGTTGGACGCCGACCCCGTTTTCGCTGATCGCCAGTTGGCGACGGAAGGATGTGATGGCCGGCCATGCCGCCACGATGCGTCGTTGGAGGTCGCGCGCTTGCTCGGCTTCGGCCAGGGCCTCCTCGGCGCGTCCCAGCTTCCCCAGCACGAAACTCATGTTCTTGTGGTTCTGACTCAGCGCGAAGAGTCGCTCCGGAGAGGTTGGGTCTTTCTCGAGGAGGGTGAGGAGCAGGTCGCGCAGCGATCGGAGCTCCTCAAGGCCCTTTTCGGGGGTCCCGGTCTCCCCGTGGAGCACGGCGATCTCGTTGCGGATGACACCGATTGCCCGCCGCGCCTCATCGTCGTCCGGATTGGCGGCGACCATTTCCTCCCGGATCGCGCGGGCCCTTCCCAGGTGTTCCATGGCGGGCCCGCGCTTGCCGAGGACCGAAAAGTGCTGACCGATCAAGAACTCGCAGTTCGCCTTCAGGGCGCGGGCTCCAGGCGGCGGCGGGTCGAGCTTGGTCAGGAAGGAGCGAGCGCGCTCGAAGCAGGCGAGGGCCTCATCGCCCCTCCCCAACGACTCCATGAGCGACCCTGTCGTTTCGAGGCTCTCGATGAGGTCGAGTGTCAGGTCTTTGTCGCCCCGGGCCGCGCCCGCGAGGCCCTCGCGCGCCCCGAGGACGCGTTCGTGGATGGCCAGGGCGTCTTCCGGCTTGGCCACCTTGGCCGTGAGGTTGGCGACCTCGTAGTTCGCGGCCAAAAGGGCCTTGCGCGACTCATGATCGGGTTCGGCTCGGAGAAGGCCGCCGAGCCTTTCGTAGAAGTCGGCGGCCGACTTGAGCAACCGATGCCGCAGGTCCTTGAACTGATCTTCCTTGAGCAGGACGTCTTGACTGACGCCGGTGTGGAAGGTCCTGACCGCCTCCACCGCGAGTTCGTATCGCCGCCGGGTCTTCTCGTTCGCCTCCTCAAGGTCGCGGTTCGCCACAAGGACCTTCCGGTTCGCGGCCCCCAACTCCGCGTTCTTGGCCATCAAGTCGGTCCGCCCTCGAGCCTGGACAACGGCCACCGCCGCCAGGCCGAGCAGCAACGCGAGCCCGGCCGCGGCGAAACCCGTCACGCTCGTTCGGTGGCGCGTGAGCCAGCGAGTCAGAGTGCGCGTCCAGGGCTCTCGATAAGCCGTCACGGGTCCGTCGGCCATCCAACGCTCGATGTCCTCGGCCAAGGCGCGGCAAGAGGAATAGCGGTCCTCGGGGTCGGTCGCCATCGCCTTCAGGCAGACGGCTTCCAGGGCCTTGTCGATCGAAGCCTCCACGGATCGCGGCGTTTGAAACCGGCCGCGTCGAACGGCCTGAAGGACCTCGACGACATCGCCTTCGAAAGGGGCCTTTCCCGTGAGCAGCGCGTACAATGTGGCGCCTAACGAATACACATCGGAGCGTGGTCCGACGCGTTCCAGGTCCCCGCTCGCTTGCTCCGGGGCCATGTACGCCGGCGTGCCCAGGGCCTCGCCGGGCAAGGTCTCGGACGAACCGCCGGCCGCCCCCGGCACGAGTGTCCTCTCCAGGGTCGTGGGCGCCGACTTCCCCAGCGCCTTGGCCAGCCCCCAATCCACGACCAACGTTTCGCCGTGGTTTCCGACGATCACATTCGAGGGCTTGATGTCTCGGTGGATCACGCCGCGCGAGTGCGCGTACTCAATCGCGTTGCAGACGTCGACAAACCGGCGCAGGAGTTGTCGCAAAGCGAGGGCCTTGGCGGTCCCGGCCGGACTCGCGGCGTGGAAGCTCTCGATCGCCTCTTTCATACTGTCGCCCCGCACGAAGCGCATGGCGTAATAGGGTCGGCCATCGTCGTAGGTGCCCAGTCCGTAGACGGGCACGATGCCGGGGTGTTCCAGGCCGCCCGTGATTTCGGCCTCCAGGAGGAACCGGTGGCGGCTGGCTTCATCGTCGGCGTGTTTCTCCAGGATTCGCTTGAGCGCGACCTCTCGGTTCAACTCCGCGTCCAGGGCCACGAAGACGGCCCCCAGACCACCCTGGGCATGGGGCCTCAAGATGCGGTAGCGCCGGCCGGCCAACGTGGACGCATTGCCTGGATAGGTCCCCGTGCGGTCGGCGTCCGTCGCGGCGTCGGTCGAGCCGACGTGGGAGAGCGTCGCTTCGACATCTCGGTCGCCGAGAGCGTGGAGTTTCTCCCGGGTTGACGGCGCGGCGGGCACCGCGGCGAGGCTTCTCCCCAGGTCCCCGTCGTGTGCCTCGACATGGAGTTCGGTCATCGCTTCCAAGGCGCGACGTTGGGCCTGGTTCAAATGACCCAGGGCGATCATGTGGTCGGCGAGAGGGCGGCCCTTGTCGGCCGTCCAGGCGAGGAACGCCGTGACGAGTTGGTTCTGCTGGACCAGGCCGTTCTGGAGGGCGAGAAGTCCCAATAGCAAATGACGATCGGCGAGCGCGGCCATTTCTCGTCCCCCAGGAAGACCTCCATCGGAATCGTATCGACCGTCCCGAGAGATCATCACCTGGCCGCCCCCCATGTGCAAAGGGGACCCTCCCAGGGATCCTTCGGGAGAGAGGACCCAGAATGAAACCCCTTGGGTCGTTCCGGTGTTGCCAGGTTGTCGATCGCGAACCACAATCGTCAGTGGGATCGGCCAATTCACGGATCGCCGGGTGACATCGACGTTGTCCTGGACCGACCTCGTCGACCCGGCTGGAACGAAGACCCCATCGCCTCCATGCGTGGAACTTGGCGATTCGTCGCGATCGATTGTTGATCGCGCGTTGAAGGTCGCCGCGCGCGTGGTGTCACTCCCGATCGGTCCAAGTAGTCCCCACGATGATCGCGCCTGGCCGTTTCCGGTCGCCCCCGCGTTGATCGAGATGGCGACGCGATGGGACCATCGTGGGGCCGTTGAGTGATCCAACCGCGATTGGCGGTTAGGTCCTTGGACTCGAAGGCCGATTGACGAAGCCAGGCGGGATGGTCACGGTCCATCGGCTGCGGGAGCTTCCACGACTTCTTTCGTCTCGTCCAGAGCGCGGCGAGCTTCTTGCCAGAGTTGTCGAGTCTCCGCGTTGCGCGAGCGTTCCTGGCTGTCGGCGGCCAACCGCCGTTCGGCGGCGCTCAGCAGTTCGATGGCTTCGCCGGTCTTGCCTTGTCGGAGGCGGAGCCGGCCCAGGGCGGTCTCCGCGCGACCAAGGGCCATCCGCCGGTTTCGGTTCCTCATCTCCCGCTGATTGACGAGCGTTTCAAGGTCCATTCGCGCTTCGACCAGCCGGCTTTCGGCGCCGGTGTCATCGCCGGCGGCCAGGCTTCGGCCTGCTCGGTCGATCAGGACGTTCGCGCGGAAGCCGGTGTAGCGGACCTCATTGGGATACTGGGCGCGCAATTGGTCAATGAGTCCCAGGGCTTCGTCCAGGACCGCGTCGGCCTCGGCGGCGCGGGCCGGGTCGGACGCCAGGTGTCTCCCCTGGTACCATAAGGTCCACGAAAGGACGAACTTCGGGTCAACTTGCTCTGGGTGCTCGTCGACCACCTTGCGGATGATCGCCAGGGCCTCGGCCATCTCGCGGTCGGACTCCTCGCACTGGCCGAGCGCGTGGGCGACGCGCGCCAGGCCTCGATGGGCCTGCGCCAGATAGAGCTTTTGCCAGAACCACGCCCCTGGGACCTGGGCGCCGGTGGCCAGACGCTCGGCCGCCATGCGAAAGACCTTCTGCGCGCGGGGCAGGTCCCCCTCCTGTATCGCGACCACGCCGTCGATCAGGTCGAGCTTGCCGGACACATTTTCGCGGTAGGTTTCATGGATGGACGGCTGGGCCGTGACGGGCGGCGACGCCAATATCTCGTCGGCGATCGCTCGGGCCTTGTCCCGATACTTGGCGAAGTCGTAGCCGGTCCCGGGGTCCGAAAGACCCCGATCATCCAAGAAGTTCAAATATCTGAAAATCTGTTCGACCGTGGCCGAACGGTTGCCCGGGACCAAAGGCGGCCCGAGGGCCTTCTCCCAGCGCTCACGGCATTCGATGGCCCTTCGGAATAGGTCCGAGGCCTTCTGAATGTCGCCGACAGCGGCCTCCGCGTAGGCCGAGTTCGAGAAGACCCCGGCGGCCTTTTGGAGCAAATCGGCGTCGAGCCCCCCGAACGACAGAAAGTTCGTGAAGCTCGCGGCCGCATCGCGCGCGAGAGTGAGGCGCAACGAGGTCATGCCCGGGGTTTGGCTCAGGGTTTGGTCCGGGATCGTGTTCAGGAGCTTGAACGTCGTATCCACGGCCAAACCCATGTTCACCTTGGCCTCTCCGGCTTTGCGATCGGCCTCCTCGCGGGCCTCCTCCGACTTTTTTTTCTGCTCGTTCACGGCCGCGGCGATGGTCCCCAGACCGAGGACCAGGATCGCGAGAGAGAGCAAGGCACCCAGGACGACCAGCTTGTGGCGGCGTTCCCAACGTGCCAAACGCGCGCGGAACGGTTCCTTGTAAGCCGACACCGGTTCGTCGGCGATCCAGCGTTCGATGTCGAACGCCAGCGAGCGGGCCGAATGGTAGCGGTCCTCCGGTCGTGTCGCCATCGCCTTCAAACAGACCGCCTCAAGGGCAGGGTTGATCGCGGGGTCGACCGCGCGAGGGGGAGGGAACTCGCCACGTTCGACCGCCCGAAGCACGTCGCCCACGTCCCCCTCGAATGGGACCTTGCCCGTGAGGAGGTAATAGAGCGTGGCCCCCAGACTATACACATCGGAGCGCGGCCCTTGACGAGCCAGATCGCCGCGCGCCTGCTCCGGTGCCATGTACGCGGGAGTGCCCAGCGCCTGGCCGGGCAGCGTTTCGGACGAGCCGCTGGCCGACGACGGGACCAATGTGCATTCGACCGCGTCGGCGCCAGGGTCGTCGCGTCCAACGGCCTTGGCGAGGCCCCAATCCACCACCAGGGTCTCCCCGTGCTTGCCCAGAATGATGTTGCCCGGCTTGATGTCGCGGTGCAGCACGCCCCGCGAATGTGCGTATTCGATGGTGTTGCACACGTCGAGAAACCGGCGCAGAAGGTTGTGGAACGACACGGTCTTCGCCGGGTCCCCGAGGGCGGACCTCCGGTGTTTGCCCGGTTTCGCTTCCGCCGAGAGGTCGCTGGCGGACCGATCGTGGAAGCGGTCGATGGCCTCCTTGAGGCTGTCGCCTCGGACGAAACGCATCGCGTAATAGGGACGACCGTCTTCGTAGGAGCCCAGTCCGTAAACCGGCACGATCCCGGGATGCTCCAGTCCTCCCGTGATTTCGGCCTCCATCAGAAAGCGATGGCGGCTCGTTTCGTCGTCGGCGTGGTTGTCGAGGATCTGCTTGAGGGCGACTTCTCGGTTCAGCTCCGAATCGAGCGCGACGAAGACTGCGCCGAGACCGCCTCGCGCATGAGGACGCACGACGCGGAACCGCTTGCCTGCCGAGTTGGTCGCCCCACCACGAAAACTGCGTGTGCGATCGTCGCCTTCGGTCGGAGACGAGCCGGGGCCCACATGGGAAAGTGTCGCCTCTACATCGCGATCACCGATGGATTGGAGTGTCTGACGGGTCACCCCGCCGACCGGCACCGCGGCCAGGCTCTGCTCCACGCTCCCGCCATGCGCCTCGACGTGCAAATTGGCGAGTGTTTCAATCACGCCGCGTTGAGTGTCGTTCAGGTGACCAAGGGCCATCATGTGATCGGCCAACGAACGCGATTTGTCGCTCGTCCACGCATGAAACGCAGCGACGAGCTGCGACTGCTGAATCAGGCCGTTCTGCAAGGCGAGCAAGCCAAACAGGAGCTGATGGTCGGTCGACCTGACCATGGGCGCGTTCCCTTCTTGAGGGCCCCGAGGCGGGCGGGAGGCGGCCCATTATCTCAAGGGACGACCGGGTTTCCAACACTCGGACGCGCGGTCTCTGGCGGGTCCGTACCGCGCGTGAAAAAGGCCCGCGAGAGCGGGCCCCGCGTGCTGACCGGCCGTGGGTACGGTCACTTCTTGGTCGTGGAGGCGTCCAGGGCCCCGACCGAGCCTGGTCCG
>CALLYK010000485.1 GCA_937858365.1 uncultured Isosphaeraceae bacterium
CGTGAAAGCGAAGTCGACAAGGGCCTTCGCGAAGGTAACGGGGCGGTTGGACCGGGACGTCCGACAATCGCGGGGGGGGGACGGTCCAGGGACCGAATCGCGATGTCCAAACGAGGGGGAGAGGAAGTCGTCTAGTTGGGTTGACCGGAGAGGGATTCCGGGGTGCGACGCCGCACCGTCTCTCGGGCTAATCATGTTAGTTCGCCTGTTTGGACCAGGCAAGTGATGTTCGTATCGCGGTTGTTGGAGGTGCGATCACTTTGGTCCGGGCCCCGCCGGGGCTGACATCAGGCCCCTGGCGCCTTCCACGAGTTTCTCCCATTGAAATGCGGGACCAGGGTCAATCTTGTTCGTTTGAACATGATAATGTCCTAGCAATCCTTGATAGGCCCCCAGGCGATCATCGGGGAGTTTGGCCGGGAAAACGCCGCCCTGTTCCCCGCGCGGGTAGTCGCACTTGATCTTGGGGAAGACCGTGCAAAGGGTCGCCGTGAGTTTGATCAAGGCGGCGTATTGTTCGGGCGTCAAGTCGTACTGCCGCAGTTCCTGCCCTTGAATGGTCCCCTTGACGAGTTCGTCGCGAGCCGGGACCAAGCTCGCCCTGGGATCGCGTAAGCCGGCGGAGTCGAGCCCGCCGGGGATGGTGAGACGCACCTTGCCATCCTTGCCGCGTTGATACCAGCGTTCGAGTTGAGGGGCGTTCTCCCCGCCGTAGGCCCCCACATTGGCGATCTCTATACCGATCGAACGGCCGTTGGCGATCGTCGCGTGCCATGCCGATTCCTTGAGGTCGAGCGTTTGATAGATCGTGCCGTCAATGTCCAGCATGAAATGCACGCTAAGACAGCGCTCATCATGTAAAACTTGAAAACACTTCTTACTTGTACCGCAAGCATCAAAGTGGACCACAAATTGATCGACCAGGTCTTGGAGCGAAGGAAGGTCCCAGCCGCCGCCGCGCACGCGCTCGACCTGCTCCGGCGTGAGGCCGCGTGTGCGCTGGCCATAGCGGTTGGGAGAGCGCATCCCCGCTTCTTGCGTCTCCTTCCAGGACGCCTTTTCCAGGGGGACGAAGCGTCGCTCGACCCGATAGGCGTCGTAACCGCCTGGGTCGGTCCAGAGGACGATGGGCGTCGCCGTATGGAAGAGACGGCCGCAAACGACGATCTCGTCCCCTTTCCGTTCCAACTCTTGACCGGGTCTCGCGTCGTCGGCGAAGAGGCAAAGAAGGCCCGTGAGCATGGTCCCCGCGATCATCGACATCGTCGGTCTCCCGGTGTGGCGCATTTCGGATGGTGGGCGGGTTTGCGATCAGGCGATCCTACCTTGAAAGGCCCCCTTCCAGACATCCCTCGACAGGTTCCCGTCCCGATCGCCGTTGATTTCCGACGCGCGTCTCGCTTGTAATGCTGCAATCGTCGAGGAGGACCGCTGATGTCACGACTCCGAGAACTGACTCACCCGCGCGACGCCCTGGTGAGGACAATGGAACGCATCTACCGTCATCGGATGACGACCACGTCGGGAGGGAACCTCTCGATCCGTGATGACGAGGGGACGACCTGGATCACGCCCGCCCGTTTGGACAAAGGCCGATTGGTCCGAGAAGACATCGTCGGCGTCTGCGCGGATGGTCGGGTCGAAGGACGACATGTCCCCTCTTCGGAGTCGCCTTTTCATCGTGCGATCTACCAGGCACGGCCCGACCTGCGGGCAATCGTCCACGCCCACCCCGTCGCGCTGGTCGCCTTCAGTATGGTCCGACGCGTGCCGGACACGCGTTTGTTGCCGCAAACGCGCCGGGTGTGCGGCGAAGTGGGTTTCGCCCCTTACGCACTGCCAGGTAGTGAAACGCTCGGTCGCCATATCGCCGCGACGTTCGCCGCCGGCCACGATTGCGTCGTGCTGGAGAACCACGGGGTCGTTACCGCGGGGGCCAATTTGCAAGAAGCGTTCGAGCGTTTCGAGGCCCTGGAATTCTGCGCCAAGACGATCGTGAAGGCGAACCTTTTGGGTGAGGCCCGCTACCTCGCCGACGCGGCCATCGAAGCGGGCCGAGGGACGCGGGCCCTCGGCGATTGGGAGAGGACCGCGCCGGCGACGAGTCTGGAGAAAGAACTCCGTCAACAAGTCCGAGAGTTTGTCCGCCGCTCGTATCAGCAACGACTGATGATCTCGACCCAAGGGGCCTTCTCGGCCCGGCTTGATTCGAGTTCGTTTCTGATCACGTGTCACCGGGGCGATCGGCAAGACCTCGACATCGACGACATCGTGCTGGTCCGAGAGGGCCGCCCCGAGGCGGGACGAGTACCCAGCAGTTCCTGGACGAACCATCGGAGGATTTACGAGACCCATCCCGACATCCAGGCGATCGTCAACGCCTATCCCGTGAACGCGACCGCCTTCAGCGTCACGGGCAAGGCCCTCGACGCGCGTACGATCCCGGAGAGTTACATCTTTCTGCGCGAGGTCCGATCCGCGCCGTTCGGGGCGCGCACGGGGGACGGCTCGGGCCCCGCGCGCTTGGTTTCGATGCGCAATCCTGTGCTCATTCTTGAAAACGACGGCGTGCAGGTTTGCGGTAAGAGCGTGCTGGACGCGTTCGACCGGCTCGAAGTACTGGAATCGACGGCCGAGGCGATGATCAACGGACAGTCCCTGGGCCCTATGGAGCCGATGTCGGATGAAGCGATCGCGGAGCTGACGCGGGCCTTCCTGGCCTGAGCGAATCAGCCCCTTGGACCGGCTGCAACGGCTTGTTAGGCTGTGCCGGGGTGAGCTTGAATCATCACACTCGGGATTGAGAGAAGCGCCATGGTTCGCGTGGGCATCGTCGGCATGGGGTTCATGGGTCGGATGCACTATCGCTGCTGGTCGGCACTGCCCGGGGCGAAGATCACGGCCGTTTGCGAGTCGAACGCGAAGACACTGGCGTCGTTGAACGATACGGCGGGAGGCAACGTCGCCGGCGCGGCCGAACACATCGACCTGTCGGGCCTGCAAGTCTTCAACGACCTCGATGCCCTGATCTCGAGTGGCGCGGTGGACGCGCTTTCGATCACGCTGCCGACGTTCCTGCACGCCGACGCCGCAGTGAAGGCCCTGCACGCAGGACTGCACGTGCTCTGCGAGAAGCCCATGGCCCTCAACGTTGCCGATTGCGACCGTATGATCGCGGCGTCCAAGCAATCGGGGAAGACACTGCAAATCGGTCACTGCATTCGGTTCTGGCCGGAATACTGCGTGTCGCGCGACCTGGTCCGAAGCGGTGACTACGGCAAGGTGATCGCCGCGTCCCTGCGCCGCTACAGTGCCTTGCCGGGATGGAGTCCCGACAGTTGGTTCGCCGACGAATCGCGCAGCGGCGGCCAGCCGCTCGACCTTCATATTCACGATACCGATTATATTCACTTCCTGTTCGGAATGCCGAAAAGCGTGGCGAGCGTGGCCGACCCGACGCAGGGGTACATCTCGACCCAGTTCCACTATGAGGACGGTCCGGCGGTGGTGGCGGAGAGCACCTGGCGCATGGCGCCTTCCTTCGCGTTCGAGATGAGCTTCAACATGGTCCTGGAAGGGGCCACGATCTTGTACGACCTCACGCGGACCCCGAACTTCCGGGTCTTGCCGGCATCAGGTGGGTCGTTCATCCCGGACCTTCCCCCTGGTGATGGATATTCGCGCCAGGTGGAACATTTCACCCAGGTGATCACTGGGGAAAGCGTGGAGACGATCATCACTCCCGAGCAGGCCCGAGAGACGATTCGCCTTGTGCTCGCGGAGAAAGAAGCCGCGCGGGACGGCCGGCCTGTCAGGCTATGAGGAATTGAAGGGCCTTGCGGAGAGCGGGGATCGCGCGATCTCGCTGGGTCGCCGCGTAAGGGAGGGTCCTTGACTTCTCAACCTGGCGTGCGAAGCTTCTGCGCTTCCTCTCATCCCCCCTCGAACCGTTCTTTCAGTGACGGTCGAAAGTCCCTTCCCTTCTCCTTCCTTTGCCTCGAAAGGCGGGCTGAGCCATGGATCGGCGACGTAGGCGCATCGTCTTGGAATCTCTGGAGGACCGAAGCCTTCTCTCCACCGTTGGTCTGGCTCGAACGGTACACGTTTCGGTGGTGAGGACGAAGGTGGTCGCGGTCACTGGTTCTTGGAGCGGCACGTTCGGCCCGCAACCGAACGGGACCGAAGCCGTGAATGGTGACGGCACGGTGAAGGGCGTCGGCCCTGTTTACGCCGTGGGGGTCATTCAACAAGACTTGATGAAGGCGAAGTCGGGCACAAGGATTACGGGATTCATTTCTCTTTATGCGAGTGGCACGAACCAGAACGTGGCCAACCTCAACCTGAGCGGCGTCGTGCCCAGGGCGTTCAAGACGAAGGTCCCACTGACGCTGGGACTCAATGGGAATGGGGTCGGCGGCGGGCTTCCCCAATCTTTGAAGGGGACCGCGATCACGACCATCATGACCATGAACCAGAACGGCACTGGACAGTACAAGCTGTCGTTCAACGCGAGTGGCAGGAAGTGACCCGTGAGACCTCGCGAAAGGGGTCCGCTCCCAATCGACCGAGTGAGGCGTTCGCTTCGACCTCGCACGTGGACCGAATGAGGCGGTCCAAGCTCAACGATCTTCGTCACCTGTGGGAAGCGAGGTAGGCCAGCAGGTCAGCCGCTTCCTGGGCCGTCAAGTCGGCAAGTTGGCCTTCGGGCATGAGCGAGGCCCGCGACGGGCGCATTTGGTCCAGATTCTCGGTCGGGACCGTGACTTCCTTTCCTTCGGCATCGCGGACGACAATCGCCTTTTCGTCAAGTTTGACGAGAAGGCCGGTCGCCGAAAGGCCCTCTTTGGTGATGACGACGTACGTGGCGTACTGTGGCTCGATGCGTCGTGACGGCTCAAGGAGGGCCTCAAGCAATTCCTCTCGGGAGCGGACCTTGCCGATGTTGGTCAATTCGGGGCCAACCGACTTCCCGCGTTCTCCCACGCGGTGGCAGGTCCCGCACCGGTTGTTGGGGGCCCAGAACAACGTCTCGCCGCGCGATGTGTCCCCAGCGAGTGAGAGGATCGCTCGGGGTCTCGGGCTCGAACCGAGCTTTTTGGCTTTACCGCTTTCCGGCAGGTATCCCTCGAATAGGTCGCGCGTGGGGCCGTTCGGGAGCTTGGCGACGACCGCCAGGAGGTTGTCGCGCTCGGGACCATGGACCTCGCCTCGACCGAGTTGTCGGGCGCGTTGCATGGCGGCCGCCATCTCGCTGTTTCGGGGCACTTTCGCGGTGTTGTCCAGGCCGGCGATCCAGCGCGCGATCAGGTCGAGACCTGCCTCATCTGGTCGATCGGAATCGAGGCGCGGCATGCGGTCGCGGCCGAACTTCGCCATGCGGAAATAGAGGGTGCTCGCGTAGGGGGCGCCCGGCTTGATGATGCGCGCGTCGGAGAGGCCGAAATCGCCGCGCGTGGGCGGGACGCCGATCGCGTTCACCCGATCGAGCGGCAAATGGAACGGCAAGCGCATGGGCACGGAGCCGCCGCCGTGGTCGGAGTGGCAGTGCGCGCAGTTCGCGTGCAAGTACGAGCGGGCCCGCGCTTCGAGTGGCAGTGCCTCGTCAGTCGGGTCGGCCAGTTTGACTTCCTTGATGACCGAAGCGTCGTTGAAGGACGGGAGTTGTTCGCCCTCGTCTCCGGCGCGGCGAACGTACCCCTCTTCCGTCAGGGCGACGAGTTGGTTTCGGCCATCGGGCCCGAGGCGATTCAACTGCTCCGGCAGGAAGGCGAGCGCGTATTCGGACTGATTGCTGTGGCAGGACATGCATTGATTTCGGCTGGAAAACTGGTGGAGGCGCGTGTGTTCGCCGTCTCGTACCTGCTTCTCTAGACCTTCGGCCGGGACGAGGTCCGCGTCGGTCTGATCCTCTCGCCAGGCGAAGCTGTAGGCCCGCCAATCGACGCCGTCGAAATGCAGGAGCTGTGTTTCCACGCGGTGGCCCGCCAACGAGAGCGTGCGCATCAACACCGCGTCCTTGGGGAAGTGCATGCGGAAATTGTGCCAGGAAACCAGGCTCGGGATAGGCTTCGGGGTGATATGCAGCGTGACCGAGGAGAGGCCCGGGAAGGCTGCCCAATGCTCCGAAGTCGCGCCGTCGAGCCACTGCTTGCTGTTGATCAGGAACGGGACGACCCCGCTCGCGGGTTTGTGCTCGGCCGTCGACGCGAACAGTCCCGTGTCGGAGAGTCTCATCGGGAACTCGGCATTCCGCTTGCCTTGATCGCGTTCGAGGGTATGGAGGGTCCCGTTGTCGTAATCAAGGAGATAAAGCTCGCCGTGGTGGTCCTCGCTGAAGGCCACGTGGCGGATCGATGGCCTGGTCAGTTCAGGCATCTCCTTCACGCGGTCCCCCTCGAAGCGCGCGGCCCAGAGGCGTTTCGTTTCCCAGTCGCCGAACACATAGGCCCCACGCAGTTCCGGGAACTTCCGACCGTGATAGACCAGGCCGCCCGTGACGCTGCACGCGACCGAGTGCGGCAGTTCGATGAGGGGCGGGCTGATCGGGGTCGGCCCGACTTGATCGACCTTGATGGACTGCGGTCCTTCCATCGCCGACCAGCCGTAATTCCCGCCTTTCTTGACCCGATGGACCATTTCCCACAATTCCCAGCCGACATCGCCCACGAAGAGGTCGCCGGTCGCGCGGTCGAAGCTCATGCGCCAGGGGTTGCGGAACCCGTAGGCCCAAACTTCCGGTCGGGCCCCCTTCAGCGCGACGAACGGATTGTCGGCGGGCACCGCGTATTTCTTGCCGCCTACCTTGCGGTCCACGTCGATGCGCAGGATCGAGGAGAGAAGGTCGGAAATGTCTTGCCCGGTGTTGAGCGGGTCGGGCGGGTTCGGGCTGGCGGCGTCGCCGGTGGAGATGTAGAGCATGCCGTCGGGCCCGAAGTGGAGGTCGCCGCCGTTGTGGCCCCCTTGCGGGAACGTGAGGATGATCTCTTCGCTTGCCGGGTCGATTCGCGGCGGGTCCGCGCCTGTCACCTTGAAGCGCGAGACGCGGGTGCCGTCCTCCAGGTTCGGCCGACCCGCGTCCTTGCCGCGCAACGTATAGCAAACAAAGCACTGGCGATTGCTCGCGAAGTCGGGATGAAAGGCCAGGCCATACACGGCCTCGACCTCCTTCGCCCCCGGCAGCAACGGGAGCGTCTTGAGTTCTCGGCGCAGGTCGAAGAAGAGTTCCGCCTTGGCGTCGGGACCATCAACAAACGAGTACAAGACGCCCGCCTGCTCGCCGACGACCATGCGGTCGGCTTCGGGATAGCGAACGATCAGCAGCGGGTGATCGAACTTGAGGTTCGGATGGACGCGCACGACCTGGAATGGAGGCGGCGGGTCGGGCGAGCCGACGACCCGAGACGTGGTCCAAGCGGTACGACCCTCTTGAGGCCCCTCGGGAGCGGCCGAACCGGGACAAGCCGCGACGACGAGCGCCGCCCCGACCAGACCAAGGCGCATCACGCCGCGAAAAGCTGATGTCATCGGCCCGCTCCTGAGGTGAGTTCGGCGAGAGGCTGGTCAGATGGGATGAGCAACGATCTTACCGGCCTTTCGCCGCCGGGTCAGCGCTCGGCCGGGCGGATCGCCGTCTTCGAACAGCCACGCGGTTCGAAGGCGGCCAAGCGGACATCGGTCTCGGGTCGTCCCCCGAGGGCGATTCGTGAGGGGGGCCCTCGAGGGTTCCGAGCCGTGAAACTCGACCCAATCCGCCGAGAAGTTCCACGTGAAACGTTTTGCCAGGGCGCGCACGGAAGGGGGTCGAAAACGGTCCGCGCGCACGAAGTCGCCTCGACGCAACTCAAGGAGAATCGCGACTTTGAGACGAGAATTTGGCTTCATTGTCTCGAAACATGGGGGGCCATCCGAACGAGGGCCGTGCTGGGCCAACCGGCGATAGCAAGCAATCATGACATTAATCATGGATAGTAAAGGGTCCAAGACCTCGCCCGAGTGACCATGACGGGACCGGGGTCGAGGAAACCGGCAACGAACGCGATGCGCCGTCTTGCCTGAAGCGGATCGGCGACCATGGGGCGGACACGGGGCCCCTCCAACCCGATTCCTCATCCGAACCCGGTGGGTCATGGTCCGCGACTCCAGGACACGGCCAACAACGCATGATCCACACGAATGCGAACACTGGTAGACAAAAAATGATCACGAGTCGCCGATATTTCACGGCGACCGAGTTTCTTTTGGTTGTGACCCGGTCAAGGACGGCCCCCTCGCGGCGAATGCACTCAGGCGTCACAATGGCATCACAGGCGTATGTGTGATGCGCCCCGGTTTCGCTCTTGTGTCGTCCCCTCGCCCACGGCCCCCACCATGATGATCTTCAAAAAAGTCTCCGCACTGGCGGTCCGCCACATCTGCAACCCGGAGCCCATGGGTGTCATCGCCGAGTCCCTGGCCAAGAAGGGGATCGACGCGGCGACCGCGACAGCGGAAGGGGGCCTCAAGGTGGCTGGTAGCGTCTTGGAAGAGGCCGGCGCCAAGCTGCTCGGCGACTGGGCCAAGGACGGGATCAAGAAGGTCCGCGACCACTTCACCGACCATAGCGAAGACCTGACGAAGGCCCTGACCAGGGCCAACGACCAGGCCTGGAAGACGATCGAGGTCGCGCTCGGCGGCAAGTGCCTGCTGGACCGACTCGCCTCGGCTGACGACCGGGGTCTGCGCGATTCCATCGTGAAGTTCCTGGATGCGGTCGTGCTGCCGGCCGAGAGCCCCAACTTCCTGGCCTCGTGTTTGGCGGAATTGCGGACCGCCCGCGCGAAACACCACCTCACGACTGACGGCCTGTTTGACCCGGCCACCCTGGCCGACGAACTCGGCCCGTTCGCCTGTTACGACGATCCCGAGGGACTGTTCGACGCCGAGCGTACCGCTGTGAAGGACGTCTCCCACGAGTTGCGGCGGCTCGGGTATCAGCACCTGGGCCGGTTGCTGGCGATCAGGCCCACGCGGGGCCAGCCGCTCCTGGCGATGGCCGTGCAGCACTACTTCAACAACGCGGTCGTCGCCGATCCCGCGCTACGCGACCGGATGTTCTGGGTCAAGCTGATCGCCATCGACCGGCACATCCAGGAGGGCTTCGAACTCGTGACCATACTCCTGGCGCGACACGGGGAGGCCCTGGATCAGACCCTGGAGGGGCTCTCTCGCGTCGAGGCGGTGGTCGTCGATACGCACGATGCGGTCCTGGAATTGCACGAGAAAATGGAGGCGGGATTTGCGCGCGTGTCCGGTCGCGTCGGTGTCTCCTACGCGGACGAGTATGAACTCAGGTTCCTGAACCAGATGAAGTCGGGGTTTCGGAGCCTGCCCGAGGACCAGCGGCGACGGCAAGCGGAGTTGGGCCTCGACGTGGGCTTGTATGCGAGCGTTCTCGGGAGAGATCAGGAGGCGCTCACGCAGGCCCGCGACATTGCCGAATCCGCGGCAGGTCTCGCATCGAAGGTCAAGGCGCTCCACGACGCCTTCCAGCACGCCCTGAAGTTGAAGTCCTGGGATGATGCCCTGGCGCTGCTTCAGCAGCTCATGGCGGCGGACCCCGGTTTCTCCCTCTGGCCCAGGAACAAGTTCAAGCTGGAGAGGATTCTCGGAGCGGGGGCCTTCGGCGTCGCGTTCCTGTGCTGGAACAACTATAAGAAGCGGTGGGTCGTCCTCAAGTGCCTTCAGATGGCCGGCATGGACCGCGACGTTGCGAGCGTCTTCCACGAGGCCGAGACACTCGACAAGATCGGGCATCCAGGGATCGTCAAACTCTTTGATTGCGGTTACGGCGATGACGCGGCGCACCGTTTTCCTTATCTGGAGCTCGAGTACTTCGCCGACAGCCAAACCCTGCGACAGTGCGTGGAGGGCCACCCTCAAGGCAAGCTGAGCCCGGTGGAGCTGCTGCCGATCGCCCTCCAGATGGCCGAGGCGCTCCAGGCGGCGCATGACGCCGATGTGTGGCACCGGGACGTGAAGCCGGACAACGTGCTCGTAAAGAAGACGAAGCAGGGTTGGGAGGTGAAGGTCATCGACTTCGGGCTGTCGCTTCGGCGCATGTCGTCCTCGACCTCGCAGGCCCGGCAGGTGAGCCAGAACCGGTTCGTGGTGGGCAGCCCCGTGGCAGGAACTCCGGAATTCGCCGCGCCCGAGCAACTCAACCCGATTCGCACGACGGAAGTCGGCACGCACACCGACGTGTTCGGCTTCGGGCGGACTTGCTTCTATGCCCTTTTCAAGACGACGCAACCGGGTTACAAGGAGCTTCTAACGCTAACCGAGCCGTGGCGTGATCTGCTGGACGACTGTTGCCACCGTGAGATCGCGCAGCGACCGAAGGACTTCGCCGCTGTACTGGAGCGGCTCCAGGCCATCGCGAAGCCAGGCCCCGGGGTCGCGACACTCGCGCCGGTTGCCACTCCGACGCCCCTGGTCAGTTCGGTCCCCTCGACGCCGACAGCTCGCGTGACCGTCCCACCAGCGCAAGGGCCGACGGCGAAACCCGCCGCCCCGTCGCCCGCTCAGCCCGTCAGTTCGGTTATGAAGAAGGTCGAACCACCCTTCAAGGCCGGGTGGATCGGCACCGAGGCGGGCGATCGCAAGGTGCTGCGCCTGAAGGACCAGGAAATCGCCTTCCGCTGGTGCCCGCCGGGGTCGTTCAAGATGGGTGATGAACGGGTGGACGTGACCCTCACCAAGGGCTTCTGGATGATGGAGACCCGCGTCACGCAGGGGCTTTGGCGGGCGGCGGGGGGAATCAAACTGCACTGGTCGTTCGCGAAGGGCCCGAACCTGCCGGTGTTCAACGTGAATCACGAAGAGTCTGAGGACTTCGCGGTCAAGTCGACCAAGCTCGTGAAACTCCCCGAAGGTTGGAAGCTGGCTTTGCCGACGGAGGCCCAATGGGAATACGCGGCGCGTGCGGGGACGACCTCGACCTACTTCTTCGGCGAAGACGAGAAGCTACTGGGAGAATACGCCTGGTTCAATGGGAATTCGAACGGGAAGCCCCATGAAGTGGGGACAACGCGACGGGGGGCCAATCCGTGGGGTCTGCACGACATGCTGGGGAACGTGTGGGAGTGGTGCGCCGACGGGTACGGCGAGAAACACCCGGGAGGCGTCGATCCCGTTGGGCCAAAGGGGGCCGCGCTCCGCGTGGATCGCGGGGGTGGCTGGCGCAGCGGCGCCAGGTACTGCCGATCGGCGTACCGGTACGGGGACCCGCCGGACGATCGGGACGACCGCCTGGGTCACCGGCTGGCCGCAGGTCAGGAGTGAGCCAAGCGTGCAAGCAAGCAAGCACTCCCTGGAGCGGAGGCCGATTCGGGTGTCGCAGCGCAGCCGACACCCGATCGTGCCGGAGCGGAAGGGAGACGAGGAGAAGGCCAAGCCGGGCCTTGCCGGGCCTTTCGCGACCAAAATCAAATATATAAACAGATGATTATATAATAATTATTTGATTTACATCATGACCTGTTTTCCTTTTCCGGTGCGGGTGCGGGACGGCGGTGAGGCGGAGTCGGCCCCCGCCGTGAACGGCGGGG
>CALLYK010000486.1 GCA_937858365.1 uncultured Isosphaeraceae bacterium
TCCCGTCCGAGGAGCAGCGCGCCAAGCTCGACGCGCAGATCGGCCTCGCCGGCGACTTCATGGGCCTCACCGCCGACGAGTACCTCGCGCTCACCGTGCTCTCGTTCCTCGGGGGCCTCGGGGCCGGGATCCTCGCGGGGTGGCTGCTGGGCCTCGGGGTCATCGCCGCGTTCGCCGGCGCGCTCCTCGGGGGCGCGCTGCCGTACATGCAGATCAGCGGCACCGCGCAGGAGCGGATGAAGGCCGTGAGCCGCGGCCTGCCCTACGTCACCGACCTCATGGCCCTCTCGATGGGCGCGGGCCTCGACTTCCCCGGCGCCGTGCGCCAGGTGGTCGAGAAGTCGAGCAACCCCGACGACGCCCTGGTCGAGGAGTTCACGCTCATCCTGCAGACGCTGAACCTCGGGCGGACCCGCAAGGAGGCGCTCATCGAGTTCGCGCGCCGCGCGCCGGTCGAGGCCGCGACCGAGTTCGTCAACTCGCTGGTCCAGGCCGAGGAGCGCGGCAACCCGGTCGCGGAGGTGCTCTCGATCCAGGCGACGGTGTCGCGCACGCGGCGCAGCGTCCGCGCCGAGGAGCAGGCCGCCAAGGCCGGCGTGCAGATGGTCGGTCCGCTGATGCTCGTCTTCTTCACCATCATGGGGCTGCTCCTCGGGCCCGCGATGCTCAACATGAACAAGGGCATGTGACGTGCGAGTCCTCCGCTTCCAGATCCGCCATCCCACGGGGCAGGTGGATCAGATCAACGTCGAGTCCGAGCGCGTCGTCATCGGCAGCGGCGCGCACTGCGAGATCCGGCTCCCGATCGACCAGTCCCGGGTGGAGCACGTGCTCATCGAGCTCGGTCCCGCCGGCGTCTTCGCGCGCGCGCTGAGCTTCGAGCCGGCGCCGACCATCAACAACATCCCGTTCACGCAGGCCCCGCTGCCGCCCGAGAGCGTCCTCGGCGTGAACCAGATGCAGATCTACGTCGCGGTGGGCGACGGCGCGGGCGGCCTCGCGGTCCAGCAGCAGAAGAAGAAGACCAGCCCGATCACGCTGATCGCGGTCATCCTCATGCTCCCCGCCGGCCTCTACGTGCTCTTCTCGGACGACGACAAGGGGCCGAACGCCAAGATGCCCAAGGAGCCCCCCGAGCTCTGGGGGACGCCGGTCGCCGCGTGCCCGCAGGCGGGGGCCGCCGCGCTCACAGAAACTCTTCCCCGGCGGGAGGCCCGGAAGCCCACTCCGCGTGCAGGTTCTCGGGCGTGACGCCGGCCAGCAGCTCGGCGAGCGTCTCCGAGCTGCCGGGCCGCACGACCAGCCGCCCGCCGTCCAGCTCCACGTCGGCAGATTCGCCGTCGAGTAGGCCGGCTTGAGCTGCAAGCGACTCGGGAACGACAACGGCGAGGCCGCCGGGGCACTTCTCGATCCGGGTCCGCATGGGAGCCTCCTTACCGCCTAATGTATGGGCCGATCCCGTGCGGAGCAATCCTGCGACGGCCCGCCGAGAGTGAGCTTCACATGACCGGAACGCGCTGCGGTGGGCCTGGGCCGCCGCGGCGACTGGTTCAAGTAAGCCGCCGGCGCGGCGGGACTTCGATCGCTTTCATCGGAGTCCTTCCACGCTGTCATTTCCAGTGATGCCCCGATGTTTCGCACAAGCGCTCGTGCTATCCCCGGTCATGGCCCTTTCCTTCACCACGGGAGCACGCCATGGAGGACCCCACGACGGGACCGGCCCACCGCATCAGACCCGTCCTCAGGAAGATCGAGACGTGACCGGCGCGTTGGACGAACTCACTCACGAACTCCGGCCGGAAGAAAACCGGCGACGACCAGACAAGGCCGTTACTCGGACGAACTCCTAGGTTCACGTGCTTGGTGAAGGCGTTGACGTAGGCAAGACCAGCGCCTTCGATGCAGGCAGTAGGGCAACCATCGTGAATGACCACCTCGACGTTTTGCCGGACCGCTTGATTTCGTCGAACCGAGCCTTCGGGATGACTCCGAGCTCGCCAGATCGAGCTGCAAACCAACGTTCTACGTCAGGATCTCGGTCCTTAGCGCCGTCGAAGCGTAGAAGGATCGGCATAGCAGCGGTCTGGACTTGGGGTTCAGCGGTAGAGCGGAACTCAGCGTTGATACATGCAGCCGAACGTTGAGAGAGGACCCCGTGTCGTGAGAGAGGTCCCCGCGTCAGATCTGGCACGGGGTCCTCGCGTGACGAGGGAACCTCGCCGGGGTGCTCTCCCGGGTTTCCAGCATTCTCGAATTTACCAAAACCAGATCTGACACCAAGTTGCATGTGACACCGAGTTTCATGGGTTCGTCGCGATGAGGGTGCTCATGGGTGGACGGTGAGACCAGGGATCGCCGTTTTTAGCGCGTCCACACCTGTTGTTGTCGTATTGGTCTTGCTCAGCCAGACGGTGGAAAGGCCCTTCACCCTCGCCAGCCGGGCCAACCCCGCGTCGGTGATCTTCGTTCCGGCAAGGCTGAGGGCCGTGAGCTTCGGGACTGCCGCCAACCCGACCACTCCGGTGTCCGTCACGGCCGTGTTCGTCAGGTGCAACTCCCGCAACGTGGGGTGGTTCGCCAGGTGCCCGATGGCCGCGTTCGTCAGGGCGGTGTTGTTCAATTCCAAATAGGCGAGTCCCTGGAACCGGGTGATGCCGGTGAGTGCCTTGTCGGTGATCTTCGTGCCGGAGAGCGACAGCCAATCCAGTGCGGGGAGGTTGGTGAGGCGCGCGAAATCCGTGTCGGTCACGGAGGTCGAGCCCAGGTCCAGGAGCCGCAATCGCGGTAAGCCGTCGAGCGCGGTGAGTTGCTCCGTGGTGACCGGGCGCCCGGCAAGTTGGACCTCGGTCACGTCGAAGTCGCCGGTCGGCAGCTTGTCGATCTCCGCCACCTCAGCCTTGCCCTCCCGTGTGAGGAGGCCCACCTTGCCCCCCGATCCGAGCACCGAGAGGGCCGCCGCGCGCTCTCGCTTCGGGTCGGGGGCCGCGACGGGTTTGCCGCGCGCATCGTAATCGTTGAACTGGAAGACGTACTCCCACCAGTTGTTCCGCCGGCCATCCGCGGCGTTCACGCCTTCGGACCGCGGCAATCGGGCGAACCACCATTTCAGGTAATTCCGCTGGTAGTCCGGCCCGCCCCAGGCGTCGCAATTCACCTTCTTTTTAGCGCCTCGCAGGTCCGGGTAGTTCAGCCAATCGTCGGCGGTGCTCTCGACGTATCGCTTGTTCGCGTAGTCGTAGTCGGATGTGGCGTTTGGAGGGTAGTGGCAAGAGCCGACCGCGGCGACTCCGTTGGACTGGTGGGCGTTGGCGGCGAACCTGGCCCAGTCGGAGTCGAGTTTGTCCGCCTGCCATCCCCCGAAGACGCGGCCCAGGGTGGCCTCGGTACGGTGGCACAGGTTGTGGACCATCTCAGCCGGGCCGCGCTCGTAACTGAAGCCCATGATCGCGAATGCCTTACCGCACTTCACCTGGGGGGCCTCATACACCGGGCCGTTGATGTAAAAGGCGCCACGGCCGGCCATCGCCGACTCGCCGAAGCCGAAGTAAGGGGCGCCGAACCACCAGACTTCGTCGAACTCGCCCTTTTCGACTCGCTCGGCCAAGTGGTACTTGGCGATCACTTTCGGGTAGTCGGTGATGTCCGGTTGGTGCCAGCCCTTGTTCAAACGGTGGTTCTCCATGTAACTCTCTGCGGTGTAGAAGGACCCGTCGGTCTTCACCGGGAACTCGTCGAGATCGTCCCACCCGACGATCTTGAAGCGGATTCGCCCTCCGCTCGCTTCCACAACATCGGCAGCGTACTGTTCCGCCAGGATTCGCGGGTCATTCCACTGACATTTTTGGTGCAATCGGGTCTTCAATCCCCGGTCGACGATCGGGTCGAAATTCAGGACCCAGACCTTGACCTCAATCAAACGGCCGGTCCTCGAGGCGGCATATGCGGGGACGGTGAACACGAGGGCGAAGGAAAGCGCGAGGGCGAGTCTGGGCATGGAAGCACCAATGTTCATGGACCGGATCGGTCCCGCAACCGGCGGGTGGCCGCACTAGTTGCCTCGAGTGGGCAGCCGGCGCGGCGGTCTGATACGGCCTGTTTCAGTGTAGACCGAGGCGCAGTCTTGGTCATCCACATTCCCGCCGATTCCCCTCCCCGTTCGCCCCAATGGTCACGCGCGGGGGCCCTTCCTACAAACTCGCGAAAGGACCAGCCCAGGTCCACGACAGCCAATCCTTCGAACATACCAAATGTATAAGCATATGAATAATTCATTGTGAGTCGCGCCGCCACGGTACGCATCGCCAGATAGAGGCGGCGCGTCTTGCAACGCGCCGCTTGGTGGCTCAAGAGGGCCCTTGTCGGGATCGCTGAGATGCTCAGGACAGGTCGATCTCGACCGGCGTCACGCGGCCGGTTTGGAGGTCGTAAACGCCGCCCGCCACGATCAGCTTGCCCTGGCGGATCAAGCGGGCGAGCACCGGCGAGGCTTCGGCCAGGATCGTCGCCTGGTTGCGGACGTTCTCACGCACGGCCTTGTTCTGGTCGCCGCGCGCCGTCTTCACCGCGGGTCGGATGAACTGAAACAGGCCGCTGATTTGCCCAGGGACCTCGTCTCCCTGCATGGCCGCCGTCACGGCGCCGCAGGCCGTGTGGCCGAGGACGTAAACGACCTTCGCCCCCAAGACCTGCGTGCCGAACTCCAAGCTGCCGATGTTCTCACTGGAGGCCACGTTCCCGGCGATTCTCGTGACGAAGAGGTCGCCGAAACCCTGGTCGAAGACGAATTCGATCGGCACCCGCGAGTCGGCACAGCCCAGGAAGGCCGCGAAGGGCGCCTGTCGCGCCGCGATCTTCTTGACGTGTTCCAGGTCGCGGTGGACCGCCAGCGACCGGCCTTCCGTGAACCGCTGGTTCCCCTCGTAGAGCCGATTGAGGGCCTCCGCGGGTGTACTGGGAGGGGAGTCGTCCTTCCCCTCGGACCCAGCGGCGAGCGCCGCCGGCGCGAAGGGTACGAGTCCGGCACCGAGGGCGCCGCCCAGGAAACGGCGGCGGGCGATGGCCCCGGGGGCGGACTTCTCGTGTTCACACATACTTCTCTCCTCGAACGACTTCGACGGGGGTGACATAGGCGATGACGGCGTAGTTGGGGAAATAATCGGTGGTCAGGACCTTCAGGAGACGCTCGGCGACCTCGGGCGAGACGATCGTTTCGATCTTGAAGTTCCCGCCGTGGATGTCGCCGACCCGGCGGTGGCGCGAGCCTTCGCCCGAGACGTCCGTCAAGGTGTGGCCACGCGCTCCGGAGCGCTGCAAGTCGCCGATTAATCGTTCTCGCAAGACCGACTCGGCGACGATGGTCAGCAGGGAAAGGCGGACGGTGTTCATGGTGTCTTCCACGTCCCGCTGGACGCGCTCAATAGGCCCCGGCGACTTGCCGGGCGATCTGGTAGTACAAGGGAATGCCCGCCAAAATGTTGAACGGGAACGTGATGGCCAGGGCCGACGTCAGGTAGTACGTCGGGTTCGCCTCGGGGAGCGTCATGCGCACGGCCGGCGGAGCGGCGATGTACGAAGCACTCGCCGCCATCGTGCCGAGCATCGCGCAGCCGCCCACGGAGAGACCCGCCCAGTGCCCCAAGATGACCCCCAAGGCCCCGTGCAAGACCGGCATGACGATCCCGAAACCCAACAGAAAGGCCCCGACCTTTTTCAGGTCGCCCAGCCGGCTGCCCGCCGTCAAACCCATTTCCAGGAGGAAGAGCGTCAAGGCCCCCTTGAACATGTCCTCAAAGAAAGGCTTGACCGGGACGTAACCCTTCTCGCCCATGATCGTGCCCAGCACCAGGCCGCCCACGAGCAAGACCATCGACCGCGCCGTGAGGACCTCGTGAAGCACCGCCTTGATCGGCTTGGGGGCGGGTACGCCGTCGACCGCGTCGACGCGCTCGCCGGGCAGGGCGGACGTTTCCATCGCGGAGGCCCGGGCCCGGGCCATTTGGACCGCGCCGACCGCCAGTGCGATGTTGATTCCGGGGCTCTCCAGTAAGGTCAGGAGCGTGGGCATGAAGCCTTCCGGCTTGCTGTCCATGGAGGCCAGGAATTGCTGGGCGGCCAGGAACGTGACCGCCGAGACAGAACCATAGTGGGCCGCGATCCCCGCGGAATCGGCGATGCTGAAGCGGCCGAGCCGACGAAGGACCGTGTAAGACGTGAGCGGGGTCACGCAGCCGATGGCGATCGCCGCCAGGGCCGGCCAGACGATGGTCGCCAACGGGGCGTGCGAGAGTTCAACCCCCCCCTTGAGCCCCAACGCGAAGAGCAAGTAGATCGACAAGGCCGTGTACAGGTCGCGCGGCAATGATAGCTCGCTACGGACCAAACGCGCCACGATCCCCAAGCCGAAGGCCAGGGTCATCGGCGAACACAAGTTGGCCCGAAGGACCTCGAACATTCCGTCCCCTCCTCATATTGGTTTTCTCGCGGGAAGCACCCCGAAGACTTAGTGTCGATTTGGTTATCGCGGCTATTTTATCGCAGCAATATTCTTCGTCAATATCTCTCGGGTCCCATCAAGAAGAAAAATCGGAGAAGGGCCGATTGGGTGAGGATTCGATGGGGAAGGCTGGATGGTCCCAATTTGGCGGATGGGGCGGGAAGCGAGGGCGCACGCCGAACGGTGGGGTGCGTCGCGCGACGCACCTTCTCGGAGTTGGAGGCTCACGGCCGCTCGGCCTACGACGCGGGCGCGGTTTCGAGCAACCTTTTCAGGTTGGTCGCGGCGTCTCGGGTTTGCTTGCCCAGGCCCATGCGGATCAGCGGCGACATCAGCTTTCCGATCAGCGTTTTGGGGGTGATCGCGATGATGTGGGTCGTCAGGGTGCCTTCGGGCGCCGGGGCGACACGCAGGTCGACCGACACCTCGAAGGCGCTGTCGGTGTACCGGCAGTGCAAGCGCTTGCCCGGGACGCGCGCGACGATCTCGCCCGACATCTCCTGCTGTCGGCCGCCTTGTTCGAAGACGTAGTGGAGCTTGTCGCCCGGCGCGTTGGGCCCGCTACCGACTTTGGTGAGGCTGACGCACGGGGGGAGCCATCGGGCCGTGAGCGGAAGGTCGTCGATCAGGGCGAACGCTCGTTCCGGAGTGGTCGCCACGGTCTGCTCATGTTCGTAGCGGATCGGCATGTCGGTCCTCTCGTCCGGGTCGTGTCGAGACCATCATGGTACGCGACCGGCCCGGTCCCCGAAATTGACCGCCCGTTGGGGGCCGGGCTACGATGGTCCGCACCGAAATCGTGTTTGGACGCGGCGAAACTTGGAGCACACGTCATCATGACCCAAATTGAACAAGGCCGTCGCGGCGTCGTCACCCCCGAGATGGCCCATGTGGCCCGTCGCGAGGGGCTCGACGCCGAACTCGTCCGCGCCGAGGTCGCTCGCGGACGCATGGTCATCCCGGCCAATCGCGAGCACCTCAAGCAGGGGCTCGAACCGATGGGCATCGGCATCAAGGCCCGCTGCAAGATCAACGCCAACATCGGCAACTCGGCCGTCACCTCCTCGGTGGAAGAGGAAGTGGAGAAGATGGTGTGGGCGATCCGCTGGGGCGGCGACACCGTCATGGACCTTTCCACGGGTCGCAACATCCACAACACGCGCGAATGGATCCTGCGCAAT
>CALLYK010000487.1 GCA_937858365.1 uncultured Isosphaeraceae bacterium
GCGTCGCCACGGCGAGACCGCCTTCCTCGTCGGGACCCGAAGGTCGAGGAGAGCGTGAAGCCAGTTCCAACGCCAGGACGTCCGGGACCAGTCTGGCGGTCGTTTGCTCGGGCAGCGCGAAGTAACCGGTCGGTAAGCCCCCGCTGTTCAGGGCCCGGCTGAGGTAGGTCGTCCAGTCATGGTGGAAGGCGTGAAACAAGCCCGCGTTGACTCGGGTCCAGTCGTGGATCGGCATGACGGTCCTCCTCGGTCGGCCCGTGAGACCCCGCTTCGATTGTAGCCGCGAGGGGCCGCGCGCGCCGCCCGCGTCGAGCCTCCGAACCTCAAAGGTCCTCGTAACGGTTCGCCAGACGCTTGGGGGCCGAGTTGCGCCAGGCGTCGACGAGGGCCCTCTCGACCGAAAGCTCATTCGCGCGATCAAGTTTGACGATCGTGCATCCGTGTCGTCCCCAAGCCCCTTTGGCGGGGTGGTAGGCCTCCGGCTCGGCGCTCAGGCGAGCGGCCTGCTGCTCGGGAGTCAGCTTGACCATGGCCCAATCCTCGTCCGGTCCAAGGGTCGCGAAGACCTTGCCCCGGACCCGGAAATCCGGGTGGCCCATGTGGGCCCCCTCGGTCGCCTCGGGGAGTTCGAGTGCTCGCGCGCGGAAAGTCATGGCGTTCATCAGAGTTTTCGCCCCAAATCGGCCCGGTGGTCCCAATCGGAGAGTGTTCCTCCTGTCACAACCAGTTTGTCGCGGACCTCGGTCTCACGCCACCTCGCCGATGAAGAGAAGCGCCCCGTTGGTCCGGTCATTCCGTTCGGTCCAGTTTTCTTCACAATTTCTTGCCAGATCGCCCCGGCAGCCTGTTGACGCGACCCAACACGAGGCGATAATGTCCAGCGCTCTTCATCTCGCGCCTTGCCGCCCAGGAAATCACGAGACATGTTCATGTCTCGTATTGCGCGGGTTGGACTCCACCTTCTCTTCAGCCGGTCCTTTCCTTCCTTGACTCGTTTCTTCGAGGACTTGGGGTTCTTCCCAGGTCGCGCTTCGGTGGTCCTTCGGGACCCCGGGCTCTTTCGCCAACGACTGCACACGGTCTCAACAGTCTCTTTCTTCGCCCACTGGAGGATTCCCATGCATATGCGCGCAGAGCGCCGCGAGCGTGGTTTCACGCTCATTGAATTACTCGTTGTTATCGCCATCATCGGGGTGCTTATCGCGCTCCTTTTGCCGGCGGTCCAGCAGGCCCGCGAGGCCGCCCGCCGCATCCAATGCACCAACAATCTCAAGCAGATCGGCCTTGGTTTGCACAACTACGAAAGCACGTTCGGCTCGTTCCCGCCGGGCGGGATCGCCGACGAGGCGGTCGCCGGCATCTGGGGCGGCGCGGGCCAGAACAACCTGATGTCCTGGCGCGGCCTGATGCTGCCTTACATGGAAGGCGGCGCGGTCAATAACGCGATCAACTTCAGCCTGTCGATGTCCAACAACAACGGCGTCTCGGCGAGCGCCCAGTGGACTTCGTACATGACGATCGCGAGCAGTTGGCTCTGTCCGTCCGACGATAACTTCCAGGGTGTGAGCCCCGGATATCGCCGCGCCGACCCGCCGGCGACGGACGCGAGCGGCTGGTGCAATTACCCCAACGGCGCTCCACCCAACAACCCGTTCACGAACGCGGGTGAGACCCGGATCCCTTACGCGAACTACGCCGGCAGCTTCGGCGACAACTACTGCATTGGTGGCCTGACCCCTCCTGGCGGCCCCTGGGAGACCCCGATCAACACCCTGCCTCCTCCCGGCCAGCCCAAGATCGGCTACTCCGGCTTCTGGGGCACCTATTTCAATGACGCGGTGACCGGCCCAGGGGGGAGCCTGCGCGGGATCTTCTCGTACCGGCCCCGCGGGACCTCGGTGACGACCCTCGCCTCGATCACCGACGGCACCGCCAACACGCTGCTCGTCGGCGAGGTCATCCCGGCCCAGACCGCCGACAGCAACTTCTGGAACCATAACGGTTGCACCTTCGGCACGACCGTCCCCATCAACTGGGTCACGCTGGACCCGACCCCTGTCCGCGGCTGGGGCAGCAACAACTGGAAGAGCCGTTACAGCTACGCCAGCAAGGGCCTCAAGAGCAAGCACCCCGGCGGCGTGAACGCCCTCTTCTGCGACGGCTCGGTCAAGTTCCTCAAGAACACGATCAGCATGGCCACCTACTGCGCCATCGGCAGCAAGGCCGGCAACGAGGTCGTGAGCTCCGACGCCTATTGACGGGTCAGGCCCAACCATCCGTCGCACCTTGAGCGGACAAGGCGTCATTCGGGGCCTTGTCCGCTCTTGCTACCAGCCCGAACAGGTTGCCCACGGCCACCTGGTTTTCACGTCCATCTCCTCAGGAAGTCGCATTCATGTGTCAGATTCTCGGATCATGGAAGGGGGCCGCGCGGGTGGCCCTGCTCCTTTCTTGGACCTCGTCTTTGGTCCTCGTCCTCGGTTGCAGCGATGACGGCTTGGGCTCGCGCTACAGCGTGACCGGCACGGTCACTCATAAGGGCCAGCCGGTGGAGAGCGGTCAGATCACGTTCACACCGGCCGAGCCGGGCGGGCGTGCCGCGACCGGGCCCATTCAGAAGGGACGATACACTCTCTCGACGAACGGGACGAACGACGGGGCCCTTCCTGGCAATTACAAGGTCGGCATCTCTTCCCGAGTGATCGATCTTTCCAAATTCGAGAAGAACACGGAGAAGACCGGCGGCCTCGCTCGGCAAGACGATGTCGTCAAGGCCTACAAGGAGGCCAGCAAGGGGGCCATCCCGGCTAAATTCGAGATCGGGGAGACGTCCGGTTTGACCGCGAAGGTCGAGGCCAAGTCCAACACCTTCGACTTCAACATTCCCGATTGACGGCCCCGTCCCGCGGCCCCCCAACTCCCGAGGCCCTTAACGGCCTTCCTTCAGCTTCAGCCGATGGAAGTTGGCCAGGCCCAACTCACCTTGGGCCTGGTAGAACTCGGCGAGCAGGGCGTGCATCGCTTGGTTCACTGGGTCTTCGGTCAAGACCTTCTTCGCCCAACGAAGACCCTCGTCCGCATGGTCGTGCTCGATCAGCCAGCGGGCCGCCGCGACCTGGGCGTCGCGATCGTTCGGCTGCCGCCTCAAGCGATCGCGGAGCCCCTTCAATTGGTCTTTTTCGCGAAGCAACCGGTGCGACTCCACTAAGGAGTTGCGAGCATCCGTATCACGGCCCAAGCGAGACAGGGCGAGCGCCAACCGCCTTTGGGTCTCGGGGTCGTGACGGTCGAGTCGCGCGGCTTTCTTCAGGTCCGCCAGCGCGGACTCCGCGTCCCCGCGCGCAAGATGGAGATTTCCCCTCTCCGACCAAAGGGGGGCGAGCTCGGGGTTGATCTCGATGCCCTTCGCGAGCAGGCGCGACGCCTCGTCCCTGTCGCCTCGTGCCAAGGCGACCCGGGCCGCGCCCAGCCACGCTTCCCCATCGTCGGGCCTTTGTTCCAAGTAGACCGAAAACTGGTGCTCGGCCTCGTCGATTTGTCCGTCGGCCCAGAGCCCTTCGGCGTACCTTCGTCGCGGCCCGATCAGCGTTGGGTCGCGCCGGAGTGCCTCGCGGTAATCGCGTAGGACGGGAACGGGGTCGTCCAGTCGCCCGTCGATTTCAGCGCGCCAAAGCCAGGGCTTGGCGTCATGAGGCACGGCGGCGGCCCAGTGGTCGATGACCTCGCGGGCGGCCCCCAAGCGAAACGTCTCCAGATAGACCTTGGAGAGGCATTCGGCCAAGAGGGGGTCGAAAGGCCCAGACCGCTTCCAGGCCGCGCGCAAGACTGGCTCGGCCTGCTGTCCGCGTCCGGCTCGCACTTGCAAGCAGGCTTCCAGCAGGGAGGAATCGGCCCTCGACGCACCGCGACGGGATGCTTCTTGGAAAGACGCCACCGCCTCGGTCGGTCGTCCCTCGTGGAGTGCGATCCGGCATTTCGCCAGCAAGACCTCCGCCGATCGGGGACGCCGCCCTTCCCAGGATACCAAGGCTTCGCGAGCCGTCGGCAGTTGGCCCCCAGCGTACGCGGACGCGAACCTCGCTGAGGAGCGACGGACAATCAACTCGTCATGGACCACGAAAGCCGCGAGGACGAGAAGACCCACGAGGGCCAAGCCGAGAGCGACCCGGGACTTCTTTCGGGCCCGAGGTTCATTGCCCACGGGTTGCCGGTCCCAGATTGCGCCAGATGACGATGGGGTCGAGGTCGGCGCGGGCCCGATCTTTGTACGACCAATTGAGTCCGGCGAAGCGAAAATCCTGGTATCGGCCCAGGACCAGATCGGGGCGGCCGTCGCCGTCCAGGTCCGCCACGTCAAAGCTGGGGTAATCAGCACTGACGGTTTCCAAGGCGTGCCTTGTGAACGTCCCCGGCGCGACCTGCTCGAAGAGGACGATCGCATCGGCCTTGCTCGTCTTGCGCATCACGTTGTACATCGGTTCGCCGAGGAAGGCGGTGGCTACCACGTCGAGGTCGCCATCGCCGTCGATGTCCACTGCTCGGGCCCGATGGGCCCCGTACAAGGGACCGATCTCGTGCCTCACGAACGGCTGGTCGGCGCCTTGGTTTTCCATCCAGGCGACACCGTGATAGGGTTTGAGCAAGGGTGAGTCGTAAACATCTCCGTTCGTCATGAGGACATCAAGGTCCCCATCGGCGTCGAGGTCGACCAGTTCGAGGCCGCTGGAGCCAAAGGCGGGGTGCTCGGCCTGGAAAAGCGTCTTGGGCGTGAACTTACCGTCGCGGTCGTTATGAAACACGACCACCTCCTCGATCTCCTGCGAAATCAGGGCGACGAAGTCGGGGCGGCCGTCGCCGTCGAGGTCCGCCACGGGGACATGGATCGTGCCATGCCGCGGGTCGATCGTCTTGCGCTCGAACTTGGGGCCCTCTTCCGTCCGTCCTTGGTTCTCCAGAAGGAGGACCTCTCCCTCCTTGTGCCAGCCAAAGACGGCGACGACGAGGTCGAGGTCTCCATCTCCGTCGAAGTCGGCCGCTTGGACGTCGCAGACCCGCCCCAACTCGTTCGCCAAGACGAACGTCTCGAACTCTCCAGTCGATTTGGCCCTCAACCAAAGGACGCGCCCTTGACGTTGATCGGAAGGCAAGACGACACCCAGGTCGGCCACCAACAAATCGCGCAGGCCGTCGCCATCGAGGTCAACCACTTCGATATGACACGGGTTGGCCAGGTCGTTGGCCAGGACTTTTAGCTGCGCGCCGGTCTCACCGGCGGGCCGGGTCCAAAGGACGCCTTTGGCCATGTCGCAGGCGAGCAGGTCGAGGCCCTCGGCACCCGTCAAACGGGCGACTCGGACATTGGCGATCGCCGACGGTTCGCCGCGCGCCGGTCCTTTGAGCGTGCTCTTCTCAAAGCGGACAGGCGGCGTCGATTCGGGCGTGGGCGCAATGATCGCCAGCGCCTCCGGGGCCCGCTCCACGTAGTAATCGATGACCGCCTCCTTGTCCGGCGCGTCATATTTTTTGTCCGACTTCGCGAAGAAGTCGTAACCGCGATTCACTTCGTTGCGCCAGGCGGTCTTGGGAAAGCTCTCAGGCGGGGGATAGGCGTGGCAATCACCACAGAAGGCGCGGACCCGTTCCGTCGTCACGGGGACCCGCGCCGAGATGGGAGGGGCGTCGGGATTGGCGTAAGGCCCCGAGTTCCGTAAGGGGCCGTCGCAGGCCAGGCCCCCGACCGAGAGCGAAAGGCCCAGGAAGGCCCATGGAAGCTTGCGCACCGATTTCATGTTCGAGAGGATTCCAGAAGGAAATGCCGAGCGGCCCAGACGATTTTACGCGAGGACCCATCGCGCTTGTAGGCGAATCGTTTGCTCCGAGGAAATTCGTTCAGAAGCCGTCCGACGTGTTGCGTCCAGGGCCCCGTCCTGCACATGCTGGGAGCTTGTCTTCACGCCCGAATCTCCTCTGAGGCGAGTATGGACCCGGAACCGTCGAGCCCGACGATTGAGTTCCCTCAGACGATCGCCCCGTCGCTGCCGCAACTGCCGGAACCCCGGCAGGTGGAGGTCGACTTCGCCTCGTTCTCCCACCAGGGTAGGGTCCGAAAAAACAACGAAGACCACTTCCTGATTGCTCGGCCCGGCCGGACCCTCGAAGTGATCGCGTCCAACTTGCCGGAAGGGACCGCGCCCGGCCTCTTCGAACAATCGGGCTATGTCTACATGGTGGCCGACGGCCTGGGGGGAATGGCGGCCGGTGAATACGCCAGCATGTTGGCCCTGCGGGCGTGTCTGGCAAGCATCCTCAAGTCGGACCGATGGTGCTTTCGACCCGACCGTCAAACCGGCCCCGAGCTCATCCGCCGCATCCGGGGCTACTACCATCAAATCGACGAGGTCCTGCAACAGCACGCCCGATCGCGCCCCGAGTTGGCCGGCATGGCCACCACCCTTACCGCCGTCTTCACGACCGGTGCCGACGCCGTCGTCGCCCATGTGGGGGACTCGCGGGCCTATCTTCTGCGTGGCGACCGCCTGCAAAAGATGACCAACGATCACACGATCGCTCAGTACCTCGCGAACACGGGGATGATCACTCACGAGGAAGTGGCCACGCACGCGCGCCGCCACGTCTTAATGAACTTCGCCGGTGGCCCGGCCGGTGGGATCAACCCCGACGTGGACCCGTTCCAAATCGCCGATGGCGACGTCTTGCTCCTCTGCACCGACGGCCTCACCGAAATGGTGGACGAGCCGACGATCGCGCAGGTCCTCCGTGGGTCTACCACGGCCGAATCGGCCACGCGCGAACTCGTGGACATGGCCCTGGAACAAGGCGGCACGGACAATGTCACGGTCATCGTGGCGCGCTATCGAGTGCCGTTCGAGCCCGGACCTGCCTGGCATCTGGGTTGGGACCACGACGTCAACGTCGAACTTTGAGTCGAGTCGGATCGAGGGTCTCCTTTCCACCCCAAACGTTCCCAGAGGCGAGGACCATGTTCACGTTTCGGTCCCCTTCACCGCGAGGCTTGGCCGCTTGGGCGTTCTTGACCGCGTGGGGAACGCTCTGCCTCGCGGGTCAAGCGGACTTCCCCCGCTTCATCTCCCAGGAGATCGACCCTCAGGTCGGCATGGTCTGCTACGCCCTGACCACCGCGGACGTGAACGGCGACGGCAAGACAGACATCGTGGCGGTCAGCGAGGACGCCGTCGTCTGGTATGAGAACCCTTCGTGGACCAAGCGCGACATCATCCGGGCCGCCACCGAGCGCGATAACGTCTGCATCCAGGCACACGACATCGACGGTGACGGCCGCGTCGATTTCACGCTGGGGGCGGGTTGGCGTCCCGCCGACACCAAGAAGGCGAGCACTTTGCAATGGCTC
>CALLYK010000488.1 GCA_937858365.1 uncultured Isosphaeraceae bacterium
AGGCCCAGGAGGGCCGACGGCCCCGGAACATGCGGGACACCCAGGAAGGAAATCCGATCGCTCGAATCCGGGGGTTCGCCCCGCTCACCCCTGGCTACAGACGGTCGCCCCTCCGGGGCTAAGAAACCCCCCGGAACTCATCGTTCCTCAGGCCCTTGAATCGTGGCCAACCCAATCGGAAACCGCTCTCACCAAGCATGTTCCCGTCGTTAATCGACCCGCGCCGAGCTGGCAGAGATCGAAGTCTCCCAGCGCCTCTGGAATATGAAATCGACCCACTCAATCCCGTTGGCCGTCATTCCATGGAGATTTCGCGCGACGACGATGCCACACCCTCATCGCGCCGCCGGTAAGCGGAAGAACCGTTGATGACTCCCTCCGAGGGAGGGGCCGGATCGTGTCGTGGTCCGGGTTCGCGACGGTCCGGCGGACGGCTCGCTCAATTGGGTTCAGCGACTTTGCCCCGGAGCGTCTCCGCCGACACGAACGCCAGGTTCCCGGCGATCATCGCCAGGCCGAACTCGTTCAAGCCCAGTGTCGTGCCGATCCCGACGTGCAAGACCACGGCCGTCAGCAGCAGCAAGGGCCGCGCGAGCTTGTTCCAGATCAAGGCCGGATACAGAAGCTCGAATGCCATCGTCAAGTGCGTCGCCAGGTTCACCGCCACCGGGAACTTCAAAAGCCAGGAGACGTCGATCAGCGACCGGAACTCCTTCGTCAGGAGCACCAGGCCGAAGGCCGTTCCGTCCCACCAGGCGGGACCTTGGAGCTTCGCCAAACCGGCCATGCCGTAGATCACGCAAAGATGAAGCTGGATGAGACGCAAAGCGAGGTTCGCCGAGACCGTCGGCATCGGGAGGCCGAATTGACCGCGTCGGCGCGCCAGCAGGCGATCGACCGAAAGGGCCTGTCCGGCCGAGCCCGTCACCGCCAGGTAAAACGTCCAAATAGCCACGATTTGGTCGAACCCGAAGAGCATCACCGGAACGCGCCGCGATGTCGAGACCGCGACCACCCAGGCGAGGACCGCCGTGGTGCGCGACCCTAGTCCCACCGTGAAGAGGGCCAAGACCACCATGACCGCCGCGTAGGCCGGCACCAGCAAGGCATCGGGCACAGCGAACCAGAGGGACCAGCCGAGCCCTCCGCGATCGGCCAGGAAGGCCCGCGCGACGGTCGGGTCGGCCCAGCCGTCGGCGCCGAGGAAGGCGTGAAGGTCGAGACCCGTCACCGCCATGCTCCAGAGCAGCAGGGCCCCCGTGATGATCCGGATAACGCCCAACGGCAGCGGGTCGGCCGGGGTGAAGAAGAACGCGTCCCAACCTCGGACCACGCCGGCCGCCAGGTCGCGTGCGTACGCCGCGGGGAGGCTCAGAAGGCGTCGCATGGGAACTCCCCAACAAACGTCAAGACTTCGTAAAAACGTTCGTCGTCGATGTCGGGTACACCCTCGCGGGCGACGTCGGCCAGGCTGGGCAGAAGGTGACGGGTCGTGAAGATCGTGATCGTCTTGGCCCCCGGGTGGGTCTTCGCGAGGTGCCTCGCGTACGAAATCGCCCAACGACCGGGGTTGGGGTCGTGAGGGGCCTCGCCGGGCCCGTGCTCGTGGGTCCTGGCACGCATCGCGTCATTGAACATGTGGTTCGCCAGATTGAGATGACGCTGGTATCGCAGGCGAGGCGCCAGCGAGCGATCGGGCAGGCGGACCTCCACATCGGGCCTGCCGTCGTCGTATGTCACGCGGGCCTGGACGATCGGCGTTGGGCCGGGCTCGGGGGCGTAATAGCGATACGCGTGTCCTAGGTCCAGGCCTTCGTAATAGGGAGCGAAGATGTCGGCGACCGCCCGCTCCAACCCGGATGCCGGCGGCGCCGCGAACTGCGCCGCGAGCTGCGAGGCCAAGTGCCACACCAAGGACCCCGAGACGACCAACTTCGCCCAAGAAGGCCAGTTGGGACTAACCACGCCGGGGCCATTTGCCCCTCGCGAACGTGCCATGCGTGGGAATCTCCTTGTCCCCGATCAGGGAAAGACACCAGTGCTCTCTCCCGAACATACCCTGAAGGGGCCCGAAACGGAAAAAAACCGACCGCCGAGTTTATTTTTTTTGCCCATTTTGACGAACACTTGCGAATCGAGCGACGAAAGGTTAGACTCTGAGACGACTGGTGAGACCTTGACGCTCACGCGCGCCTTGGCGGGATGAGTGAGTTTGGCGCCGATGCCAAGGTTTCGGGTCGTCGTCCACTGAGATTCGCAACGCGGGAGAACACGACATGCAGGGAACGATCGTGATGCTGATGGCCCTCAGCGGACTGGGCTGCCATCACAAGACGTGCGACGTCGTGCCGGTTCAGGCGTGTTACACTGCCTGCTATGGCATGGACATGGGTTGCTACAGCGGTTGCTACACCGGCTGCTACGGCGGCGTCGTTTACGACGGCTGCTACGGTGGCGGCTACTATGGTGGTTGGGGCTCCGGCTGGGGCGGCGGCTGCTGTCTCTTCAGTTGCTTCAAGGGCTACAGCGCGCCGTACGTTTCCGCCTGCTACAGCGCCTGCTACGCGAGCCCCGTGGCCTATTCGGGCTGGTACGGCGGCTGCTACGGGGGATGCTACAGCGGTTATTACGCGGGGATGCCGGTATACGGCAGCTACACTCCCGTTTACGGCGGAATGACCGGCGGGGTGATGTCGGGGCAAGCGGGCATGGCCCCTGTGACCAGCGCCACTCCCGCCGCGACCACTCCCGCCGCGACCACCACTCCGCCGGCGGGTGGTACGGTCCCCGCCGCCGATTCCATCCCCGCCCCGCCTCCGGCCGGCGGCGAGGTCACCGCTCCGACGAACCCCTGACCGGCGACGCCTAAGACGCACTTTCGACCCGGCACTCGCTTCAGGTCCTACGACCTGGCGGGTCCGGGTCTTTTCGTTGTGGGCCCCGACCGGTCGCGCGGTTGGCGTCGTCAGTTCTCTGCGCTCGACTTATAATCGTAGGTTCCTCATCGGACAGACCACGCGACGCCGTTTTCCCGCTGGAGACTTGGCGGCCATGGACGCGCTTTCTCGACCGACCGCTTCAGTACCCTCGACGCTCGACTTGGACAACCTGAAGGCCCCCTTCGACGAAAACGAACGCATGGATTGGCTCCTCCAAGTGCTGGGCGAGCCGGTCTGCCGCCAGTTGGGCCTCTACCGGATGCCCGAGGACCTCGTCCTCTCGGTGGTCATCCCGGTCTACAACGAGCGTGAGACGATCCACGAGATCGTCCGCCAGGTCCGCGCCGTCCCTGTCCGCAAACAGATCATCCTGGTGGACGACTGTTCGAAGGACGGCACCACCGACGTCCTGAAGAAATGGGTTGACAGCGAGCGTGACCTGAC
The DNA here is from genome assembly GCA_937858365.1 of uncultured Isosphaeraceae bacterium. GTDB lineage: Bacteria > Planctomycetota > Planctomycetia > Isosphaerales > Isosphaeraceae > CALLYK01. The sequence continues at coordinate 3,384 of CALLYK010000488.1, forward strand.
CATCCTCTTTCATCCGGTGAACCGAGGCAAAGGGGCCGCCCTGCGAACGGGCTTCCAACACGCGACCGGCCAACTCGTGATCGTCCAAGACGCCGACCTGGAATACGACCCGAACGAGTACCCGCGCCTGATCCAGCCGATCTTGGAAGGGAGGGCGGACGTCGTCTTCGGCTCGCGCTTCATCGGCGAGACCCACCGCGTGCTCTTTTATTGGCACTCGATGGCCAATCGGTTCCTGACCCTCCTGTCAAACATGTTCACAAATCTGAACTTGACCGACATGGAGGTCTGTTACAAGGTCTTCCGCCGCGAAGTGATCCAGGGGATCACGCTCAAGAGCGACCGCTTCGGCTTCGAGCCCGAAGTGACCGCCAAGGTGGCCCGCTTCATGGTGCCGCCGTTGGAAGGCAGGCCCTCGCGCAAGTGCCGAATTTACGAGATGCCGGTTAGCTACAACGGCCGTGATTACGCCGAAGGCAAGAAAATCGGCTGGAAAGACGGCGTCCAGGCCCTTTACTGCATCGTCCGCTACGCCTGGTGGGACTAGCCTTTCAGACCACCTTCCGAATGCTCAGTTTCCCGCCGAAGTGCCGCTCCCGCAGGGCCTCGGCGACCACCGTTCGATGACAAGTCGACGCTTCGGCGCACGTGCAGAGGATTGCCACGACTTGGTCCGGTCGTCGGACCCGATCGGCCAGCAAGGCCAGGCCGCGATGCACCGGCCAGCCCTCTTCCGGATGGGCCAGATGGTGGCGCAAGACCTTCATCTCGTGGTCTTGACGCTGCGGGTTGCCGAGTTCGACCAGCCACTCGTAGGCGATGCCGGCGTCGCGCGCAAGTCGAGCGATCCCCGCGTTGCCGGCCTGAAGGGTCCAGGCCTTGGGGCCGTATTGGTGCCCTTCGATCACGTTCGCCGAGCAGGGTGAAAGCCGAACGTCGGCCAACAGGGTGACGCCCCTTTCCTTCAAGGCCGCGATCATCTTCCCGGGGCGCTCGGAGGTGGGCCAGTAGCTGTAACCGATCGTCCAAAGCTCCATGTTCACCCCCCTCTCTTGGTGGTCGGCATCGGGCCGTCTATCATGCTTCTGCGTCCCGAGAACTCACGACCAAAGGACCGACCGATGGCGCCACGACACCGCATCGTCCTCGTGCTACTGGTGCTCGCCCAGGCGACCACGGCAGCCTGGTCTCAGGATACCCAGACCAAGCCTGAACCTGCCAAGGCCAAACGGGTCCGGCGTGACCCGCCCGGCACGTACATGGGCCGCCCGATCGCGCCCGTGATGTCGTACCTGGGCGCCGAGTGGCTCATCCGCGAGACCCGCGTCGAGGAGGAGCAGCCCGACAAGATGCTCGACGCCCTCAAGATCAAGGCGGGCGACGTGGTCGCTGACGTCGGCGCGGGGGTCGGCTACACGACCGAGAAGATCGCCCGTCGGGTCGGGCAGACCGGCAAGGTCCTGGCCACCGACGTTCAGCCCGAAATGATCGCGATGCTCAAGGACCGGATGAAGGCGGCCGGGCTCTCGAACGTGACCCCCATCCTTTGCACCCAGCGCGACACGAAGCTCCCCGACGCGGGCGTGGACCTGGTCATCATGGTGGACGTCTACCACGAGGCGACGAACCCCGAACTCCTCCTGCGAGGGCTCCACAAGGCGATCAAGCCGGGTGGTCGGATGGTGCTCGTCGAGTTCCGCGCAGAGGACCCGGAAGTGCCGATTCGACCCGAGCACAAGATGACTCTCGCGCAAGTCCGCAAGGAAGTCGAGCCGCAAGGGTTCAAATTCATCGACTCCCTCGAATTCCTACCCTGGCAACATCTCATCATCTTTGAACGGCCTTAAGATGGGGCAATCACCAAAAAGACGCGGAGGACGCAAAGAAGAGGGTAGAGGGGCCCTCGCCCCACTCAATACGACCCGGGCGGGACGACCTCACCGCCGGCCCGTGTCGAGATGGACTGGAGGATTCCTGGCTTGGAGGTTGGCGCATACACGTAGAGGTCCCGGATCGGGTCGAAAGTCACTCCGGAAGGCCGGCCCGAGGCGGGGTTGATCGTCCTGCCGCTCGTGCTGGCCGCCGCCG
>CALLYK010000489.1 GCA_937858365.1 uncultured Isosphaeraceae bacterium
GTCCACGTGGAGAATATTATTGCCGTTCACGTGGAATGGTGCACATGCGGTGAGCGGCGCCCTGCATCGGCAGGTGCGTCCTTCGAGGCTCGCTTCGCTCGCACCTCAGGATGAGGTCTAGAGTTCTGCTGCATTCCTATTGCTGCAACAGAACAATCCCCCTCATGCTGAGGAGCGCTGCGAAGCAGCGCGTCTCGAAGCACGCACTACGCCGCTGCAACGTACCGCGCGGGTCCTGCGCCCTTAGGCCTTATCCCCGTAAATCTTATTGATGATCTCGGCGGCGAGGTTGAAAGCGGGAAGGCCGCGGAACAGGAAGGCGAGATTGATCACCGCCTGGAGTTCTTCCCAGCTGGCGCCCGCCTTGCGTGCCGCGATCATCAAACTCCACAAATGACTGTTCGTATCGACCGTGTTCGACCCCCAATTGATGATGAGTTTGCACTTCGGCACGGCGAGCGGGTCGGCGCCGAATCGGCCGCGGCCCACCGTGTATTCGTACCCAACCATCCCCGCGGTCGAGCAAATGGTCCGGTCGAGTTTCGACGCGCCCAGCCGGTGGAAGAAGCGCCGATCGAGGCTGCTGGACTGGAGCTTGCCCATCGTCCCATAGTAACTATGGGGCAGGATCGCCTCGGGGCCGAAACCCGCCGCGACGCTGCGGAAGCGCTCGGCGATCGTGGCGATCGCTTCGTCCCAGCCGATTGGCTCGAACCGACCTTCACCTTTCCGGCCGACCCGGCGCAGCGGCGTGAGGAGGCGGTCGGGCGAATAAACACGTTCGAGGAAGCCGGCCATCTTCTGACAGAGAAAACCGCGTGTGAACGGATGCTCCTTATCACCGCGCAGGTCGACGGCCACGCCGTCTACCACGGTCACGCGCATCGCGCACGTATCTGGGCAGTCGAGGTGGCAGACGTTGTGAGAAGTGCGGCGGGCGCTGGTCGTGCTCACGAGATGGCCCCTGGACCTGGAGAATGGGACGCCTATTCTATCCAGGTGGTCTTCAGCGCGGGAACCGATGGAAACGAAGATGTCGCTAGCCGAACGAATCGGTGTGCTGGTCAGTGGCGGTCTGGACAGCGCCATCCTCGTGGGAGAGTCCGTCGCACGAGATGACACCGTGGTGCCGATCTACGTTCGCGAGGGCCTTCACTGGGAGGGCGTCGAACTCGATCACTTAAGGCGGTATCTTCACGCGTTGGGTTCGTCTCGGCTGCTCCCGCTGAAGGTGCTGGAGCAGCCGGTGGGGGACCTGATGGCCGGCCATTGGAGCGTTACCGGTCGCGACGTCCCCGACGCCGACACGCCCGACGAGGCCGTCTTTCTGCCCGCGCGTAACGTGTTGTTACTGGCGAAGGCGATGCTCTGGTGCCACCTGAGCGGCATTCCCAGGCTGGCCCTGGCGACCTTGAAATCGAACCCGTTTCCCGACGCCACACCGGAGTTTTTCCGGGCCTTTCAAGACGTGGTGAATCGCGGGGTCGGGAGTGAAGTCGCCGTCGTCCGACCCTACGCCAGCATGAGCAAGAACGATGTCATGAGACGAGGGGCCCACTTGCCCTTGGAGTTGACCTTCTCGTGCATTCGACCTGACAAGGGCATTCATTGCGGCCTCTGCAACAAATGCCACGAGCGCAGGCTCGCCTTTCGCGAAACGGGGCTGACCGACCTTTCCCAATATGCGCGGTCCTCCTGATGACCCGATCAGCTACGATGGAAGGAGGGTTTCCGTTCGTTCCATCTCCGCTACAGGTGACCAAGTGGGCGACCTTGGGATCGTGGTGATCGGCCGCAACGAAGGGGACCGTCTGCGGCGCTGCTTGGATTCTCTCGGGACCCACGCGCCGCCAGTCGTTTATGTGGACTCGGGCTCCACCGACGAGAGCGTCTCGCTGGCGCGCTCTCGAAGTGCCGAGGTGGTCGCGCTCGATATGTCCATCCCGTTCACGGCGTCCCGGGCCAGGAACGCGGGTGTGGGCCGTCTCCGCGAGGTCGCCCCTGACGTCGCGTACGTCCAGTTCATCGACGGCGATTGCGAGATCATGCCGGGTTGGCTCGACCAAGGTCGCGACGTCTTGAAGGACCGCGCCGATGTGGCGATCGTGGCGGGGGCCCTCCGTGAGCGAGACCCCGAGGCGTCCACCTACAACCGCCTCGCCGACGTGGAATGGTCGGTGCCCGCCGGTGAGACCGATTACTGCGGGGGTGTGGCGATGGCCCGCATGAGCGCCTTTACCGCGGTCGGCGGGTTCGACGAGACCGTCGCCGCCGGGGAAGAGCTGGAGATGTGCGGGCGCCTGATGCGCGACGGTTGGAAGGTCCTGCGCGTCGACGCTCCGATGGCCCTGCACGACATGGCCATGACGCGATTTGGCCAATGGTGGCGCCGACAGGTCCGCGGCGGCTATGGGGCCTACGACGTCGTCGCGCGCTTTGGTGACCGAAGCGCCTTTCGCGGCTTCCGCCAACAAATTCGCAGTTCCAGGGCGTGGGCCCTGGGATGGCCGGCCGCCGTACTTGTGGCGGCCCTCTTGGGGACTTGGCGGGGCGGCCCGCTCTCGGGGGCATGCGCGGCGGCGCTCGTCGCCCTCGTCTTGCCGGCCCAGGCGCTGCGACTCGCCTGGAAGGCCCGGCGCAAGCTGCCCGATCTTCGCCTGGCACTGACGCACGGCTGTTTGACCATGCTCGCCAAATGGGCTTACCTTTTGGGCCAATTGACCCACATCGCCGACGCTCAGCGCGGCCGGCGGGCGCGCTTGATCGAGCACAAGGACGCCGGTCTGGCAAGTGGTCCCACGTGAGTCAGGGTCGAAAGGCCCAGGCCCCGACAGATCAACCAGGAGCGTAGATCGACCGGCCGCCGTCCACGGGCAAACAGGCCCCCGTGATGAAATCGTTCTCAATCAGCGCCAAGACGGCCTGGGCGACGTTAATGGGACTTCCCTCACGTTTCACCAAGGTGCCTCTGATCGCTTCCTCGCGTTCCTTCAAAGGCAAATCCGGAGGCAGCATCACGGGGCCGGGCAAGACGCCGTTCACGCGCACCTTCGGGTTGCGCGTGCCCAGTTCCACCGCCAGGCAGCGAGTCATCGTGGGCACGCCCCCCTTGGTGGCGAAGTAGGCCGCGTAATCGAGGTAGGGGCGTGATTCGGCCCAGTCGCCGATCGTGATGATGCAGCCCCCTTCCACCTGATCGACCATGCGCAGACCCACCGCCCGCGACACCAGGAAGGTCCCCAGGATGTTGGCGTCGAAGTGACGGCGAACGTCGTCGGCCGTCAGGTCTTCCAGGGCCTTGCGTTCCCAGATCGAGGCCGCGTTCACCAGGACGTCGACGGCGCCGAAGCGTGCGAAGACATCATGAACGAGGCGTTCGACTTCGCCCTCATTGGCCAGGTCGGCGCCGAAGGTCTCGACGTCGACACCGCGCGAACGGAGTTCGTCGGCGGAGGCCTCGGCCTCATCGCGGGAGGTCCGATAATGCAAGGCGATGGCATGGCCGCGCGCGGCGAGCGCCTCGGCGATGTGCCGGCCGACACGACGACGGCCGGCCCCCGTGATCAAGGCCGCTCGGGTTCGAGAGCTCATCTTGGTGTGTCGCTGGGTCCGGATGATGGGCGGAGGTGGCCCTTCGTTAGAACGGTATGGGGCCGCGGGCCGCTTTGCCCTGACCGGGTGCTTGACCTTGGGGCAGGTCCTCCACGCTGAGGACGCACCGGAAGCCAAGGTAGGGAAGGCGCGTTTCCGGTTTGACCCCGGCCCTCCAAGTGGAGAGCCAGTCTTTCGACCCGCCCCGGACCGAACGCTCGGCCGCGCGAGTTGGGCCCGTTGGGTTCGCCTGACCATTCTTGATGCTTTGATACATCTTGATGTCATAACCGTCGGCGGTCCACTCCCAGACGTTGCCGGCCAGGTCGAAGGCACCGTAGGGGGACATGTCGCGCAGGAAGGAGAAGACCGGGTCCACTTGGCGCGCTTCGCGATGCTTTTCCCATGAAGGGGGGTCGGCGCCCCAGGGATGAAGGCGGCCGTCGGTGGTGCGCGCGGCGAGTTCCCATTGGGCCTCGGTCGGCAGGGCCTTGCCCGCCCAGGCCGCGTAGGCGGCCGCTTCGCCGTGCGTCACCATCACCACGGGCCGGTTCGGGTCTGAGTCTCCGCTGTCCCCCTTCTCGTTGGCCGAAGCCTGGTGCGCGGCCCGCCGATACCGATCAAACTGGGCGTTGATGACTTCATGCTGGTCCATGTAAAAGGTGCCGAGCTTGACCGAGCGCGAGGGCCCCTCGTTTCGGGCCGCGTTGTCTCGACCCAGGGTGAACGTGGCACCCGGCACGAGGACCATCGTCGCCCCGTCACGCTCGCCGACGATCGCGATGGGCCAGCCCGAGGCGTGCGTGCCCGCGTCCTTGAGGGCGAAGAACCCGGCCGGCAAGGCGCGCGGGGCGACCGCGGCCCGCTCAGCTCCTGCGCGATGTGCATGCGGGGTCCATGGCTACACGGTCGACGCGAGCAAGACCGGACCGCCGGGCGTCCAGGCGGGGGCGGAGCGCGGCGAGCGCGACGAGCGCCACGATCCCGGCGTACGCGGACCACCGGACGGCGCCGAGGACGGCCCAGCCGGACAGC
>CALLYK010000490.1 GCA_937858365.1 uncultured Isosphaeraceae bacterium
ATCCCGGCGACGCCATCAGGCTGCTCAGCTCCAACTCCCCCATAGTTTCAGGCGTCTATGTGAAAAAAGGTCGTAGGGAATTGGCCTCATACTTCGGCGAAGACGTCAATGGCGTCACCTTCGGCCGGAACGGCGGAGGACTCGTGGACCTGAAGTACGCCGGTTTGGGCTTCTTCGCGATCAAAAAATACGTCATTGAGAAGATGATCGAATTTCACTCGATTAAATTCTGCGAGACCTCAAGCGGCAGAGGGTTCTGGGCGCTCTTTCAGCCGATGGTCCTTGAACGTGAGGGCCATCATGTGTACTTGGCCGAGGACTGGTCGTTCTGTGAACGAGCGCGCACCGCGGGCTTTCGACTCCTCGCCGATCTTTCGATCCGATTATGGCATTTTGGAAGGTATGGCTACAGTTGGGAGGACGCGGGGCAGACTATTTCGCGCTTCGATCGTTACGATGTCACATTGAATACCCCCTAGTCGATGATCCGTCGACGCGCCACCTTGGCGGGCCCGGTCGATTCGATTAGTCTCGTTTGCCCGTTCTCGCGCACCCGCCGGTTCGCCGACGCTCGCCCCTTCGGCCTGGCCCCGATTCTTCGAGATCACGTTCGATGCGCTCGACTTACCTTCTCGCCTTGTTCCTCGGCCTTTGCGTGCCCCTCGCATTCGCCGACGACTTCTCGCGACGCCTCCCCTTCCACGACTCCAAGGTCGTCGGCTCGCCCGAGCCTCCGACGCCCTACAAGACCGTTCGCGCCTTTCCCAAGCTCACCGTCAAGCAGCCGCTGGCGCTCGTTCCCGAGCCGGGCACGAAACGACTCTTCTGCGTCCAGCACATGGGCTCCTGGTCGGGCCCGGGCCGCATCGTCGCCTTCGAGGACAGTCAGGAAACCAGCGAGGCCGAACTCCTGATCGAAATCCAGGGGATCGCCTACGGACTCGCGTTTCATCCCAAATATCGCGAGAACGGCCTCATCTTCGTCGGTATGAACGGACCCGTGGAAGGGGAACGCGGCAATCACACCAAGGTCGTGCGCTACACGGTCGATAGGAACACCGGCAAGATCGACCCAAAATCGGCCCTGCTCATCATCTTCTGGAAGTCCGATGGCCACAACGGCGGTGACCTCGCCTTCGGGCCCGACGGCTTTCTCTACGTGACCTCCGGCGACGGCTCCAGCGACTCCGACCGCGACCTCGTCGGCCAGACCATCGACGACCTCCTCGCCGCGATGCTCCGAATCGATGTGGACCACCCCGCGGCGGGCAAGGCATACGGTATCCCCAAGGACAACCCGTTCCTCGATCGCCCCAACGCTCGCCCCGAACTCTGGGCCTATGGGTTTCGCAACCCCTGGCGCGTTTCTTACGATCATGTCTCCAATCAACTCTGGGTCGGCAACAACGGCCAAGACCTTTGGGAACAGGTCTACCTCGTGCGGAAAGGGGCGAATTACGGCTGGAGCGTGAGCGAAGGGAGCCATATCTTCCACGCGAAACGCCAGGTGGGCCCCGACCCGATCTCACCCCCGGCCGCCGAGCACCACCACTCCGAGGCGCGTTCCCTCACCGGAGGTCAGGTCTATCGCGGCCCGAGTCTCCCCGAACTGGTCGGCACGTATGTTTACGGCGATTGGTCCACCGGCAAGGTTTGGGGTGTGAAGGCCGAGGGGACCAAGGTCTCAGCCACGCGCGAGTTGGTGGACACTCCCTTCAATATCACCGGCTTCGGCACCGACCACGCCGGCGAACTCTATGTCTTCGACCAAGCCGGCGGGACCTTTCAGCGCTTTGTGCGCACGGGGCCGGAAGACCTACCGAAAGAGCCATTCCCAACCAAGCTGAGTCAGACGGGGCTGTTCGCCGACGTCGCCAAACACCGAGCCCATCCGGCCCTCTTGCCCTACACCGTGAACGCCCCCGCTTGGAACGACGGTGCCTCGGCCGAACGTCTTCTGGCCCTTCCGGGCCTTGAGCCGATCATGCGTCGTCCCCAGAACAACGCGGGGGGCAACTTCAGCTTGCCCGACGGCTCGGTCATCTTGCAGACGCTGAGCCTGAGGCTCGCGGGCAAGGCCGCGCCCACGCGCGTCGAGACGCGCTTGATGGTCCGCCAACAGGGGGAATGGGCCGGTTACTCCTATCGCTGGAACGAAGACCAGACCGACGCGGAACTCGTCTCCGGCGCCGGCGACAGCGACGCGTTCGACGTGGCCGACCCCAAGGCCCCAGGCGGCCGGCGCGAGCAGATCTGGCGCTTCCCCAGCCGCGCGGAATGCCTCGTCTGCCATTCGCGCGCGGCTGGTTTCGTCTTGGGCATGGCCGACATTCAACTCAATCGCGACTCGCCCATTTCCAGCGGCAATCAACTCGACCACTGGAACGACATCGGCGTCTATGAGACGAAGGCCCCCAAGCGCGCGGCCGATACCGCGAAACTGACAAACCCGTACGACGCCCAGGCCCCTCTGGAGGCCCGTGCCAAGGCATACTTGCATGTGAATTGTTCAAGCTGCCACGTCGAGGCGGGCGGCGGCAACGCCAAGATGGAACTGGGCGTGAACACGCCCCTAAAGGGGATGCGCCTGGTGGACGTCGAGCCCATCCACGACCGCTTCGACCTTCCCGACGCCAAGCTCGTGGCCCCGGGTTCGCCCGAGAAGTCGGTGTTGTATCAGCGGCTCTCGAGACGCGGGACGGGCCAGATGCCGCCGCTGATGAGCACCGAAGTCGATCGCGAGGCGGTCGACCTGTTCCGTCAATGGATCACAGGAATGAAGAAATAAGTGAGAGGGAGAGCGATGCAGTCCCAAAAGCGACGAATGACGATAGGCCGGTCGATGGTCCTGCTCGCTGGGGTCGCCTTTGTGATGGGCCTCGCGCGGTACGTCGTCGACAATTGGCAAGACGAGTCCGTCGTGACGATCGTGGCCGTGCTCCTCACGGTGGTTGGCCTTTCGTGCCTCGTCCCGGTCCCGCGCGGACGGTCGTTTCGGGCCGGTTTCGCGATCGCCGGCTGGGCCTATCTGGGTCTGGCGTTTCTTTCGCCGGTCGCGAATGACCTTCCGACAGGTCGAGTCATCCGGTGGGTCTGGGAGCACACCGAAGCGGGGCGACGTCCATCGACCTTGAGTGCGTCACACTTCTTCTTAGGCGGGCCTTGCGGTCATGCTCTCTTTCTCCTGGAAAAAGCGGCCATCACCACAGGTCACGCGATCTTTGGTTTGCTGTTTGGTCTTTGTGGGGGCTGCGTTGGTTTTTTTCGATATCCAGGGACTCCTGTCCTCGAGCCCGAACCCGACCCGTTCGACGGCCGTTTTCTCAAGTCATGATCAAGAAAAATGGCACAGACAAGAATGTCTGTGCCACAACAAGGCAATCAAGTCGAATCGTACCGTCAGGCACCCGTTCGCAAGTCGATCTTGCGGGGCTTGGCCTCGGCCGCCTTGGGGAGCCGGAGCGAGAGGACACCGTTGACGAGCACGGCGTTGACCTGTTCGCCGTTCACGGTGTTGGGCACCTTCACCACGCGCTCGAACGAGCCGTAGGTCCGGCCGTTGAAGAGGAACTTGCGGCCCTCCGGGGCCTTGCGTTCCCCCTTGATCGAGAGCAGGCCGTTGTGGAGGGTCACTTCAACGTCCCCCTCCTGGAGGCCGGGCAAGTCCACTTCGATCACGAACGCGTCTTCCTCTTCCCACATGGCCATCGGCACGGCGGCCGAGGCCGGGTTTAAGAAGCCGCCGTCGGACCCAAAGACGCGGTTGAAGAGGCCGTCCACATCGTGACGGAGACGGAAGAAGGGCTCGTCGGCGACTTCGGCCAGCCAGTTATTGCGACGCATGACAGGCACCATCGTAAAGGTCCTCCCCCGGGTCCACGGGTCGTCCCCGGGAAATGAAACGGGTCGATCCAGTGACATTCCGGCCCGAACCGGTCCCCGTGGACGACCACGGCAGGGCCGAGAAGCGAAAGGAAAGAAGAGCAAAATGCGTGCCGATCACGTGAAGGCTGGAATCCCTGGGGAATTCGGCCGGAAAACGGCCTGAAGACCGTGTTCGGATCGAAAGCGTGGCTGACAGATTGTCACAAGGCCGGAGGGGCCAAGTGTCATTCATACCGTGGCAATGGGGTCCTCCGGGAATTGGCGATCGCTGTCCACCAGGGCGATCATCATCCGGGGCCGTTCACGCGGGTGAGGGCGTCCTGGCGTGGGGGCCAGTGGGTTCGGGTCGCCCGGTCGTGAAGCACCAGGTCGAGATTGCGGCGGTGGCGCCGCGGGCCCTCTCCCGATCCGTCCGACCGGCAAACGATGAACGCGATTGATGGCGGTCTTGCGATCCAGAGCGGCCGGTCGGGATCGCTTCCCGCTTGTGCCTTGCGGTATGGTGAATGGGCCGCGCGGTGGTCCTCCTCAATTTGGTTCGCGTTGGTGTTGTCAGGCCCCATGGACTTCTTGAGGCGCCTCCCATGCCCCGTCGGGCCCGCAAGGTGCGTGACACCCGTCTCGAAGTGAACCTCACGCCCTTGCTTGACGTCGTCTTGCAACTCGTCACGTTCTTCATGATGCTCGTCCACTTCGGCACACGCTTGGAAGGGGCCGCCTTGGAGGTCCGCCTGCCGATCGCGTCGGCCGCCTTGCCTGGGGGCAAACCGGCCGTCGATCGGCTCGTGGTGGGGATCGACGCGCGGGGCCGCCTCCTGGTCCAGGACGAGGTCCGTGAAGGGTTCGACGCCGAGGCTTGGTGGGCCGAGGAAGCGTCGCGCCGTCGGGCCGGCTTGACGGCCCTGGGACAGAACACCGATGAACTGCCGACACTTGTTGTCGTACGCGCCGACAAGGCGGCCTCGTATGGGGCCGTCCGCAGGGCCTTGGCCGTGGCCCAGGGACGCGGTTTCGCCAATTTCACCTTGGTCGTTCTGAGAGGACGCTGAAGATGGGACGCGGCACGCGCTCCCCGCGCGAGCGGCGGCGGCGGATCAACGATGAGCCGGCCGCACCGTTTCCGGTCACGCCCATGCTCGACATGGCCTTCCAGTTGCTCGCCTTCTTCATCCTTACCTTCGAGGCCCCCACCCGCGAGGCCCGGATCGACCTCTATCTTCCGGCCGTGGCCATGGCGCTGCCCAAGATGGACGAAACGGGGGCCACGGTCGCCACGCCCTCCAGCGGCGACTTCGTCCTCCAGGCCCGCGCCGACCCCAATGGCAAGCTGCTTTCGCTCGACCTCAACAATCGGCCTTTGCTCGGCCCCAGCGAATTGTACGAGGTGCTCCATGATCGGATTCGACCGCGCGTGAAGGTCCTGAACGTGTCGATCATGGCCGACGACCGCTTGCGATACGAGGAGGCGGCGCGCCTTCTCGGCGCTTGCGCGGCGGCGGGTGTGGACTCGATCCGCCTGGCCGACACCGAGGCCTTGGAGCGCCGGCCATGATGCTCGCCCGCGCCCTTCTGTTGATCGTGTCGGGGACGCAAGTTCCGGGCGACGAGCCGACGATCACCCTCGCCGACCTCGTCGACTACCGGGCCGCTCTCGAAGCGGCCCCCAGCGAGATGGCCGAGGCGGTCCCCTTCCGCGCGCTCTGGGAGCGTCCCGAGGAACATCGCGGGCGACATGTACGCGTCGATGGGCGCGTGGTTCGTCGCTTCCAGCAGCCCTCGGTGGGCACGTTTCCACCTCTTACCGAGCTTTGGGTCGTCACGCCCGATCGCGACCCTTTCTGCCTCGTCTTTCCCACACCAGACGAGGCGGCCGGCACGCGGAATGCCCTTGGACCGGGGACCGCGATCCGCTTCCACGGGACCTTCCTCAAGGCGATTCGTTACGCGGCGGCGGACGAGGCCCGGGTCGCGCCCTTGATCGTCGGCCCCAACACGCCCGAGCGACTCGAGGAAGGACCGTCAGGCGAGAGCGGGAGCGCCTCGTCGTTCGTGGTCTTGAATTGGGTCGTGGGGCTGGTGGTGGGGGGCCTTGTCGTCCTGCTTTTTCTGCGGCAAGTCGCGGCCCGGCCGGCACGGTCGAGCGGCCGGTCTTCCGACACGTCACCGCGATTCCTCGACGCCCCTTCTTCCGAGGCCCCATCCGATGCTGAGAAACCTGCCTGAGCCGCCGCCCGAACTGACGCACGAACAGTCCCGCTTGGCTTCGCCCTTGCGCGACGTCCGTTCCCTTGGGGGATCGACGCTCGTCCATGGATTGTTCTTGTTCCTGGCATCGTCGGTGGTGATCACGATCGCGGTGCCTCGTGGTCGTGACGAGCCACGCATTCTCAAGGGGGAAGTCGGTCCGGTGGACAACCGGGCCGTCTTGTTCGGGAGCGCCGGCGGCGCGCCGGGGACCTCGGGACGCGGTCGGGCCGCCGACCCGAACGACGCCTTGAAGTCGCTGGATGAGGCGCTTTCTCCTAGGGTCTCGACCGAGATGCCCCGCTGGCTGCGTCCGCGCGTAGAGCGTGGTTCGGGAGCGGC
>CALLYK010000491.1 GCA_937858365.1 uncultured Isosphaeraceae bacterium
TGGTCCAGCGGCTACATGCCGGCCGGCTATCAGGCCACGATCCTCCGTTCGGCCGGTGACCCGGTCCTCGACCTGGGGAGACCCGAAGGCATGACCGAATCGGCCCAGCGCCGACTGCTTGACTCGTTGCGCGCCTACAACACGGAGCACCTCGCGAGTCGCGCCGACAACTCGAACCTGGCCGCCCGAATCGCCGGTTACGAGATGGCCTTCTCCATGCAACGGCACGCGCCCGAGGCCGTGGACCTCACCACCGAGACCGAGGAGACCAAGGCCCTCTACGGCATGGACGACCCCAAGACGACCGAATTTGGCAGGCGTTGTCTTCTGGCCAGACGCCTCGTGGAGCGAGGCGTGCGGTTCATTCAACTCTACGCCGGCGGCGCCCACAACGACGACAACTGGGATGCCCACGGAGACCTTATCAAGAACCATACCTTCCACGCCGGTCGGACCGACAAGCCGATCGCCGGCTTGCTCCAAGACCTCAAACGTCGCGGGCTGCTCGACGAGACCCTCATCGTCTGGGGTGGCGAGTTCGGCCGTCAGCCCACCGCGGAGTACAACAGCGGCACCGGGCGCGACCACAACGCGTACGGTTTCACCATGTGGCTGGCCGGAGGCGGCGTGAAGGGCGGCACGAGTTACGGCAAGACCGACGAACTCGGCGCCGCGGCCGTTGAAGACCGCTTGCACGTCAAGCACGTCCACGCGACGATCTTGACCCTCTTGGGTCTCGACCCCAACCACCTGAGCTACTTCTACGGCGGACTCGACCAGAAACTCGTGGGCGTGGAAGGGGCCGAGCCGATTCGCGCGATCATCGCCTGACGCCGACTCGTCCATCTGCCTACCTCGATTCCAGCCTCTTTCACGCACGATGAGGGCCCCGCGATGGCCGCGAGCGACAAGCCCGCGAAGAAACCGAGCAAGGTCGAAGAGTGGAAACTCGCGAGCGAGTACCTGCGCGGTCCCCTTACCGACGAGTTCGCCGCGGGAGGGGGTTCGATCACCGAGGAGGCCGGCGCGCTCCTCAAGTTCCACGGGTCGTATCAGCAAGACGACCGCGACCTTCGTCTGCAACGCAAGCGCGAAGGACTCGACAAGGCGTACTCGTTCATGGTCCGGCTGCGACTCCCCGGCGGTCGCATGAGCGCCGCTCAGTATCTCACTTGCGACGACCTGGCCCGCAACCTCGGCAACGGCTCCTTGCGGATCACGACGCGACAGTCCTTCCAGTTTCACGGGGTCCTGAAGGGGGACCTCAAGCCGCTCATCAGGCGCGTGAACGAAGCGATGCTCTCGACGCTGGCCGCCTGCGGCGACGTGGAACGCAACGTCCTTTGCTGTCCCTCGCCGTACCGCGATCCCGTGCGCGACGCGATTCACGGGGACGCGCTTCAACTGGCCGCGCACCTGGCGCCGCGGTCGTCGGCGTATTGGGACCTCTGGCTGGACGGCGAGAAGGTGCCCAACTCGCAATGGCCCGAGGCCGGGCCCGTGCTCGTGCCGACACCCGGCGACGACGCCGTCGAGCCGATCTACGGCAAGGCGTACTTGCCCCGCAAGTTCAAGACGGCCTTTGCCCTGCCCGACGACAATTGCACCGATGTTTACGCCAATGACCTCGGTTTTCTCGGCATCATCGAAGCTGGTCAACTTGTCGGCTACAACGTGCTGGTCGGAGGAGGAATGGGGACGACCCCAAGCGCCGCGAAGACATTCCCGGCCGTCGCTCAGGCGCTGACCTACGTCCCGCGCGACGAGGTGAGAAGGATCGCCGAGGCGGTGATCAAAGTCTATCGCGACCTGGGAGACCGTTCCGACCGCAAGCGGGCCCGCATCAAGTACGTCCTGGCCGACATCGGCCTACCGGCCTTCAAGGCGAAGGTTGAAGAGTATCTCGGTGTGAAACTGCCGATGCCCAAACTGACGACACGCCTGGAGGTTCGCGACCACCTCGGCTGGGAAGAGCAAGGAGACGGAAAGCTCAGCCTGGGCCTTCCCCTTGAAAACGGGCGCGTCAAAGACGAGGGCGATCGGCGAATCGCCTCGGGCCTGCGGACATTCTTCGAGCGCTTCGGCACGCCTGCCCGGTTGACCTGCGGACAATCGCTCCTGCTCGTAGATATCGACCCATCGTGGAAGGCGGAGGTCGTCGCCCTCGTCGCTGAGCATGGCATCCCGACGATCGAGCGCGTTTCGACCGTGCGCCGCTGGGCGATGGCCTGTCCCGCCTTGCCTACCTGCGGCCTGGCCGTGACCGAGTCGGAACGGGCGATGCCCTCTTTGCTCGACGAACTCGAACGCGAATTGGCCAGGCAAGGACTCGCCGAGGAACGCCTCACCGTCCGCATGACCGGGTGCCCGAACGGCTGCGCCCGTCCCTACAACAGCGACATCGGATTGGTGGGGCGTTCGGCCTCGAAGGGCGAGGACGGCTCAAATAGTCCCGGGACCTACACCATTTTTCTGGGCGGCCGCACTCAAGGCGATCGTTTGAACACGCTTTTCAAAGACTATGTGCCTTATGAGAACATCGTCGCCGAACTCGCCCCGATCTTCGCGCGCTTCGCCGCCGAACGATCCGAAGGCGAATCGTTCGGCGAGTTTTGCGACCGGGCCGGAGTGGTCGGCGAGGCGGCGGACACACTCTGACGTCAACACGGTCAAGATCAAGGCCGGATGGTGATCTTGTAGTTCACGCCCGTCTTGGGGGCGTTGTCGATCAGTGGAGAGAAGAGGGTCGCGGTCTTGCCGTCGCTCTGGTACTGGAATGGCTTTTCGGTCGCCGGGTCGATCGGCACCGGCACTTCGGTGATCTCGTCCAGCGTCTTGGGCAGCGCTCCCTGATGGCTCGCGGCAAAGGTCCGAAGGGCCTCGATGACCCGAAGCGCCGCGATTTTCCGTTCCTGACGCAGTCCGACGCGTCGGACCTGTCCCAGCATGGGCATGATCTCGATGATCGGGGCGAGCGGTCCTTCCTTGAGCGAGGCGATGTCCGCCTCCCACTTGAGTTGGACTTTTTCGGCCTCGCGATAGGGCAGGTGCGTGGCCTTGAACGAGTTGTCGCGGACCTCGCGGAAGTGGCCGGCGACATACCTCGCGACGATTTCATCCTCGTTCATGGAACCAAGGCCCGCCGTGGTCACGCCCATCCGTTCGGAGAGGTACTTGCGAGCGGTCGGCAACGTCTCCTTGCGAAAGGTCGCGAGGTCTCTCTTGTCGAACGCGGCGATCGACTCGGGGACCGGCACGACCATCGAGCAAAGGCGTTTCATGTTCGCGTGCATCTTCGAGAGCCGGACCGTCCATTCCCCGGGCGATAGGGTCCGATCAACTTGCATCAATTCGGGTACCATGTCTTCGGCGAACCGTTCTTCTTGCTCCAGGGCGCTCCTCATTTCGATCAAGGGATGAGGCAGCGCGCTGAGGGCCCAGTAGAGGTTGGGCGCGCCCGGCTGTTGGATCAATTCCTCGGTCCGTTGAAGCATCACGCTGGAGATCGCGACGCCAACCAAGCTGCCGATGACGAACGGGTTTTCGCTCACGTGCCGGCCGAAGGCGATGCCGGTCTGGAGCGTCTTGACCGCCTCTTCGTACTTCCCTTCGACCACTTCCAAGCGGGCCTTCAAGGACAGCAAGCGGGCCCAGCGGCGCATTTCCTGAACGTCGGGCAGGAGGATGTTAATCACGTCGGAGCGCTGTTCCGGCAGGCTGAAGGCCCAGTCGCAGGTCTGGCGGTTCGCGCCGAACTCAATCTGCTTCAGGCGAGCGGAGAAACTGTCCACCAGCTTGCGAACGTCATCCTTGGGGAACTCGGCGAGGGGCTTGTCCAGATCGGCGCTCCGCGCGTCGATCTCCTTAAGGGGCGCTGGGTCGGTCATCTCGTGGCGGATGCGGAGATAGAGCGGGGCCGCGTTGCCTGGGTTGAGGTCCGACGTGCGCGGGATGAGACGATATCGCAGGGCGGGGACCGGTTCACGAGCGGGACTGAGTGTCATCTCCAAGACCGGATTGGGGTCGTCCGGTGGCTTTGGTGTACTGCTCTTCGCGTCCTGCCCAAGGCCGGGACTTGCGGCCAATACGGCGACAAGGAACGACAAGCGCGGGAACAACGGGCACCTCCTTGAGGTGGTGGGTGTGGGGAAGCGGGTTCGAATTGGGTCAGAGTTCCATGGAGAACTCACGCGAGCCGGAGCGAAGTGTGCACGGTTCGTGGTTAGGGTGGGAAAAAGGCCCGCGCGGGCCGTTCTGGCCCTCCGGCGCGAGCATCAGTTCGCCGAAAACGCGGATACTACGGGTGAGGGCCAAGTAGCTCGAAGGCTCCGCGGCGAACACGACAGGCCGCGCGGGCGCAGACGGCGCCGGGTCCACGCCTGGCCGGAACGTGGCCAGCTCATGTTCCAGAGCGTGGCGCCGCCCCCTTTCCGCGTCCCAGGACACTCCGAGAAGACCCGCCGCCAGGATGGAAGCCACGGTCGCCAGGGGCCACGAGAAGCGGTTACGATCGGCGTTCACCGACTGCTTACCAGCTTCGAAGATCAAGCGATCGCGCTCGATTCGGGAAGGGACCGGGGCCCATTTCCGCAACCGAGCTTCCAGCGTTGTCAGGTCGTCGCCGAGTTCGTGTTCGGACATGGTCGTCCCATTCTTTCTTGCAAGAGGGCCAGGCCCTCGCGATAACGACGAAAAGCGGTGGCGGTGGAACAACCCTGAAGGCGCCCGATCTGGTCGAACGAAAGGCCGCCCCAAGTCCGCGTGACGATCACCTCGCGATTTTCGGGCGGAAGCCCCTCCAGGAGTCGCGTCGCTTCTCGGGCGTCGATCTGGTCGTCGGTGCGGGCGAAGCAAGCCTCGCCGACCGCGACGGCCCCTTCGCGGCGTTGACGTCGAGTCTTGCCGCGAAAGGCGGAGACGGCCCCGTTACGCACGGCCCGATGAAGCCAGGCCGCGACCTCAACGGGTGCCTCGCTCTGCTTCGCCAGCGAGAGAAACGCCTCTTGGACCACATCTTCGGCGGTCGTGCCGTCGCACCACTGACGGGCGAAGAGCACGAGGTTCGCCGCATGGGCGTCGAAGATGGCGCCAAGTCGTTCCGGTCCGATCATCGCGTCGGGCCCTCTGTTCCCTACATCTTGACGCCACGGGCCGTCCTTCGTTTCACGGGCTGGGAGCTTTTTTCTGGAGGACGAGTAGAACACAGCAAAGACACGCGGAACATGGAGTACAAGGGGCCCTCAACGATGGCTTTCTCGACGCTCCGCATCTCGTCGGTTCCTTCTCCGCCTCCCGTCCGGCTAGGATGGAGGGCTCGACCACCGGGAGGCGAGGACGCTGATGGCGGGATATCGACTGGAAGGCCCCAAACCGGCCCGGATGTACGAGGTCATTCTCCCCAAAAAGCTCGGCTACTTCGGCAAAGTCCAGGAGGTCTTGGAAGATCTCTTCGACGAGGCCGCGATCCGCCGAATACCCTTCGTGCGCCGGCTCATCTCCAAGAACAAGCGACATGACAAGGCGTTCGACGAAGAGGCATGGATCAAGACACTCTGCTCGGCGTCGCGCGGCTACTCGATCTACGAGATGGACGGACGCTACCTTTCGCCCCAGGGGCCCGTCGATGAGCGTGTCCTCGTCATCCGGTTCATCTTTCACGACCCGGGCGAAGCGGGTGCATACGACTTCCTCTCGGCGTCGCTCGAAGTGGTGAATTACCTCGTTGCCCAGCGCTTCGCGGAAGAGCTTGGGGTCGAGGAGGAGATTTGGTTTTTGGAATACGACAGGCCCCTACTCTCGATCTGGCGCAAAGACGCCGACGAGAGCGAAGGCGAGGAGGACGAAGCATGAGCCAGGTGACCGAGATCGTGGAGCGTTACGCCGCGGGCGCGACGCTGCTTTCCTACGCGACCCAGGGCCTCACGCGCGAGCAGGCGATCGCCCGGCCCGGGCCGGGGGATTGGAGCATCAACGAGCTGGTCATCCACCTGCTCGACTGCGACATCGTTTACGCAGACCGCATGAAGTGGGTCCTGTCCGAGGACGGCCCCTCCCTCCTCGCCTTCGACGAGAACGCCTGGAACGAGAAGTTGCGACCTCAAGAGATGCCCTTGACGGAAGCTGTGAACCTCTTCGTCGCGCATCGGCACTGGATGACCCGCCTTCTGAGGCTCCGGCCCGAAGACGATTTCGCGCGTTGGGGCATGCACTCCGAGCGGGGCAAGCTGAGCCTCGCCGAGATCGTGGTCACCATGGCCAACCACGTTGATCACCATCTCAAGTTCCTTTACGCCAAACGATCGAACCTCGGTGTGACCCTTTATCCGCGTTACACACACATCAAAGAAGCGTGAACTCATGGGACGCCTCTTCGCGGGCACGAAATGGGACCGGCCCCCGAGCTGCGAACGCTGCGGCCGGCCCGAAGCGGAGTGCGCGTGTCCGCCCCCCGAACGGACAGCGTCGAGCGTACCTCCCGAAAAGCAGACGGCCCAAGTGCGCGTCGAGAAGCGGGCCAAGGGGAAGCGGGTCACGGTCGTTCGCGGCCTCGACCAAGACGCCCATCAATTGGAGGAGTTGGCCGCGCACCTCAAGGCCAAGTGCGGCAGTGGCGGGACCGTCAAAGAAGGGGCCATTGAGGTCCAAGGCGAGCATCTCGAAGCGGTCGAGGCCGCTTTGACGGCCCTGTGCTACAAGACCAAGAGACGATAGGCATCAGGTCCTGGGTGCTGAGGACCGTTTTAACCAGTACCGACGTTCGAGGTGAGTTCCTCGGGGTGGTCCTCACTCCAACGGCGGACCGCCTCGGCGATGTCGCGGACTTCGGCCATCGCCCCCATGCCAACGTCACCGCATGCGAGCGTCTTGCTTGTCGGCGGCACGAGTACAATCCTGGGACAGTGCTTCGCGAAGACGGCCGCCGCCTTATCGAGACTGAACCGAATCGGGTGGGCACCGTCGCCGCGGTCTTCCAAGACCTGACGAAGATGGCGCAGTGTGACCGGACTCTCCCACATCAGCGTGTTCATCGCCGGGGCGAAGACCAAGGGCTTGTGAAAGTCCCACGCTCGGTACAGGCAAGAAAGCAGATTGTCGGCCAGCCCCAGGGAGAACTTGCCTAAGGTGTGGGCGTCGAGAGGGGCCACGACCATCATGTCGGCCCAGTTGCGCAGGACGATGTGTAAGACCGGGTCGCCTCGGCGATAGCCTTGATCCGGCCACTCGTCGGCGTCGCGCAGGAGGCGACGGTCCGGCAGCGTCGCCGGCCAATCCTTGTCTTCGTGATCGTCAACGATTTCCGCTGGGTCGAAGAAGTGCAACGAAGGTCCGGTCGCGACGACCCGCACAATGGCCCCGGTCGCCCGCAAGTCGCGAAAGAGCAACGGGGCCCGAATGGTGGCGACGGAACCGGTGAGACCCAAGACGATGCGCCGCATGGTTCGGTCAGCGCCACTCGGCGGAAAGCGGTTCAAGCCCTTCCTCGATCGACCCGACCAATGAGTTCCAAAGGCTGGAGCGGAGCAGGGCGGCTTCTCGTCGGGTCAGCATGAGGCGGTCGCGCGCCCTGTCCGTGAGCATGTTCACGATGGCGCGCAGGTCGGCCTCCACGAGCCCTTCGAGGTCTTCGAATTCGGGGGAGAGGTCGAGGTCGTTGAGGCCGTGAGTGATGTCGCGGTGAGACATTCAACCCTCCTTGGCTGGGTCCGACGGGGAGGCGGGAAGACCATGCCTCTGTTCGAGACGGTATCCATGCCCGAGGGCCCAGTCAAGTTGCGGCAGCCGGCGTTCTTGCACGTGTCGCCTTGTGAAGATCGTAGGTCAAGTTCGCGGGACGCGCTGGGTCAAAACCAGGCCGGTTCGGGGTCGCGTCGGGCCCCGGGACCGATCGCCTGCTGGACGAGTTCGACAAGTCGAGGACCGTCGATGAGTTCGATCGGGTGCTCCGCCACGAACCGTTCGGCCGCCAGGGAAAACGTCCGCGTCGTGACGAAAAAGCCCTTGTGACTGCGCGTGTGCTGGATCGTCCCCAGGAACTTTTGAAGGTCGGGCGAACCGACCACCGCCTTGCCTTGGCTGTATTTGCACTGGACGACCCCCAGCAAGGGACCGCGTCGGACCCGCAAGTCGGCCCCTTCGTCGCCGGTCCCGCCCATGCGCTCCACCTCGTAGCCAAGGGACTCAAACAACTCGGCCACGAACTCCTCGAAGGTGTCGGCGTTCAGACTGCTGAGTTCTTTGAGCTTCAGGTCGGCCCGACGGGCCTGCTCGCGCAACCGTTCGGCCCGTTCGCGCGAGGTCCGAATCTGGTCGTGGGTCGCCTGCCAACGGCCAAGCTGTTTTTCTTGTTCCGCCTGTTCGAGTCTCCGGGCGTAACGTTCGATCTTGAAGAGGGCGTTGTCGATGGTGTTGTCCATCCGCGCGCGTTCAGCACGGGTCAACTGGTTTTGAAAGCGACGATGGACGGCATACTCCAGATGCTCGAAGGCCCCTTCGAGTTCGGCTTCGGAACGAATCGCCGGGGCATCTTCTTGATAGGGGGCCGATTTCCAGAGAATGCCCTGCCGCAAGCCGGACGAGGCCCGGTCCTCACCGGCCCGCTTCTGGAACCAGTCAAGGAGTAGGGCGGCACACTCTGGTCCGAGGCAGTCCATGGCCGTATGCGATCCTCTTGAGAGACTATACGAGACCGTCGAGCGGATTGTTGATGAGAACCGAATCAGCGCGGGTCTTTCGCGCCTCGGTCCCAGCGCGGACGAACCTCAGGGTCATGGACCGAGCATCGGAGAGGCGCGGTCCCAAGTCAAGCGTCTGGTGGATGGACCAATTGCGACGCCTCTATTCGTTGACTTCGACTCGCGGGCTCAGCACAATGCGCGGTGACTATGCGGGAGGCGATGCCATGGGCCGATTCGCCGTGATCTTGCCGGCCGCGGGCCGTTCCAGCCGGTTCGGCGACGTCAAGGAAAAGAAGGTGTTCGCGGACCTGGAAGGGCGCGCCGTGTGGCTCCACTCGGTCGGACCTTTTCTCAACCGCGACGACGTTTGCCAGATCATCCTGGCCATCGCGCCGGACGATCGCGAGCGCTTCGAACGTCGCTTTCGCGCCAATGTGGCTTTCTTGAACATTCAAGTCGTCGATGGCGGGGCCGAGCGTCACGACACAGTGGCGCGCTCGTTGGAAAAACTCACCGAGGATGTCGCCTACGTCGCGATCCACGACGCGGCCCGGCCATGCCTGACATCGGAGTTGATCGACGACGTCTTCGCGGCGGCCCGACGTTTCGGCGCCGCGCTGCCTGGCATCCCGGTCGCGGACACGCTCAAGCGCGTCCGAGACGACGGCATGATCTTGAAGACGGTGTCGCGCGCGGGTCTCCGCGCAGTCCAAACGCCACAAGCGTTTCGGCGCGATTGGCTCATCGCGGCCTACGAACGCCGCGACCGCCTGGACGCGACGATTACGGACGACGCACAACTCGTCGAGGCGCTCGGTCACGCCTGCCATGTCGTCCCTGGGTCGTCGTTCAATCATAAGATCACGAACCTGGAAGATTTGCGCTTGGCATCCTTGATCCTGCGAACGCGCGCGGGTGCGAAAGTGGCGCCGGCACACCCGTTCGGCGATGAAGAAGCGAGTTGGTCGGCAGTGCCCAAGGTACGACCCGAGGACCTCTTCGGCGGACCGTCCGAAGAGCTTGGTTGATAGACCCGCTTTCGCTTTCGCGAGCCGCTCGCACCGAAAGCCGGTTTGTCGGGTCTCCTTGAGCTCGTTTGTTCCGACCGTCCGTCTCCAAAGGCACGTGGCCCCATGCTGTGAAGGTCAGTCGTTAGTCCTGGCGGGCCTCTTTCTTGATCGCGAAGAGCCCCGCGGCGGCGAAGATGGCCCCCTGGAGCAAGACCAACGCGAATGGGCCGAACCAGCTCCCGGCCTGCGTGTTGAGAAGGCGTTGGTCGGCTTCGGGAAGCAGGTGTTCCAAGGTAGTCCTGCCCCAATAGGCCGTCACGAACAGCTTGGCCAGAAGCAGGGCGAGGCCACTCAAGGGGGCCACGACACCCGCGAGGATGATCTGCGGCATCACCACGATCGGCACGAGGGCCGTGGCGACCTCCTCGGTCCGAGCCACGGCCGAAATCAGCAGGCCAAGCGCCGTGCCGGCGAGCGCGAGGCAAGTCAGGGTCAGCCACTGGGCGGCCATGGGGCCCGGAACGCCGCACCAGGCCCGGAGGATGATGAACAAGATCGTCGTCTGCACCGTGCCGATCAGGGCGAGCACCAGGAACTTGGAAGCCAAGTACCCCCAAACACTCAGGTTGATGGCACGTTCGCGGCGGTAGATCACCCGTTCCTTGACGACCTCCTTGGCCGCCGTGTTACACCCGAACCAAAAAGACGAGACCGTTGCCAGCAAGATCAGGTTGATGGTGCGTGTCAAGTGTGCCGGTGTCTGGTCGATGGCGCTGAGGTCACCGAACACCATGGCGAGTAAGACAGCGACCAGCGCGGCCTGTCCGAGCAGGACACCGAGGGCGGCCCGATCTCCCATCCAGACGGAGACGTAGCGACGGCCCAGGACCCATGCTTGCCGGACGACGTCGACACTCGCGGCCAGTGGTGGGGTTGGCTTCGGGGCGCACGGAGGTGGGAGGGAGTCGCGGTCCACTCGCCTCTGGACGATGTAGCGATCGTGATACGGGGTTTCGCGGAACGCGGCCTCCCACTCCTCGGCCTTTCGTCCGCCTAAAACGCGGTAGACCTCACCCAGACGGGGTATGCCGAAGTACGCCTTGGCCTCGTCGGGTGTCCCGACAAACGCCAATCGGCCCCCCGTGGCCAGGATCACGACGAGGTTGCTTGTGGCCTCGACGTTGGCGAGGGAATGGGTGATGCAGATGACCGTCTTACCGCCGTCGGCCACTCGACGGAACAACTCCATGACCTCGCGATCGGTCTGTTCGTCGAGCCCTGACGTTACCTCATCGAGAAAGAGAAGGCCGGGGCGCGAGATGAGTTCGTTGGCCAAGGACGCGCGCTTCAACTGGCCGCCACTGAGATGACGGATCAAGGTCGCGCGGCGGGCCGTCAGGCCGACGATCTCGAGCATGTCGGCGATACTGGATTCGACCTCGGTCTTCGTCGTGTCGGGCGGCAGCCGGAGTTCGGCCGTGTATTGCAGGGCCCGTCCGACCGCGAGGGAATCATGAAGGACGTCCTTCTGGGCGACGACCGCGATGTCTTTCTTCACTGCCTCGAAGTTCGCGTAGAGGTCTTCACCGTTGATGAGGACCGAGCCACCGTCGGGCGCCTTGCGGCCCGAGAGCATCGCCAGGAGGGTCGATTTACCGGAACCGCTCGGGCCGAGGAGGCAAACGAACTCACGCGGGCGGACGACCAGGCTCACGCCGTCCAGGACCTTCAGGGGTTGCCGAGTGGCCCGGTCCTTGACAACGCGGACCAGGTCGATCGCCGCCAGCTCGACGTTTTCAGCCCGCGACTGGCCAACCAGGGCGTGGCCGTCAAAGCGGAGTCGGTATGGGCCGATGTCGATTCGGTCTCCTGGGCCCAAGGTCAGCGCCCGCGCTACCTTCTGACCATTCACATAAGTCCCGTTGGAACTCCCAAGATCGATCAGGACGGCATGATTGTCGTCCGTACGCATGATCTGCGCATGGCGTTTGGAGACGTGCGGGTGATCGAGGACGAAGTCGGCCGTCGCGGGGTCGCGGCCCAAAACGCCCCCGGGCCCCAGTTCAAATCGGTCAATGCGGGCCGAGTCGCGAAGCAACGCCCTGGCCACGTCGTCGGCGTGCTCGGTTTGGTCGAAAATGGGTGGGCCTTCGCCGGCACCGATGTCCATGATCTCGATGGTTGGGCCGCTCCTGCCGAGGCGAACCCGATCGCCGGCCTTGATCAAAGCGGCATCGATCGGCGAGTCATTGAGCAGTGTCGGATTAGTCTCACTTGTGCGCACCAGCCGAGACCCTCTCCCGGCAGGTTCGATACGCGCGTGGCGCCCCGAGACCATCGCATACTTCGTCCCGTCAAAGGCGATCTCGCAGGACCCGTCCCGCCCGAGCCGGACGGTCTCGGCCTCGACTTCTCGGACCGGCCCTGACTTCCCTTCTGAAATCACGCGGTATTGGATTCTCACGGCGACAAGTACCCTCACAGTCCGTCAACAACCGTTCGATGATCTTGGCGGC
>CALLYK010000492.1 GCA_937858365.1 uncultured Isosphaeraceae bacterium
CGACATCTCCCGGGCGGGCTGAGTCAACCGTTGTTCCCGCCCGGGAGATGTCGTGGCGGGCCTCGGTGAACGCACTTGGTCGCCGCTTCGAAGTCGAACTTGGTCCGACGTCCCGGTCTCGGTCCTCTTTCCTGTCGAAGTCTGGGGCCACCCGATGAAACTGAGTTTGGCCTATCGCGGGCGCAGCGCGATCACGTCGGGACCGCTAGGCCTTTCTCTTTCCTTCGCGCCCAATTTGAGACGCGATCGCGTGTCCTACGATGGCGGCCTCCGTCATCCCTTGCGGTTCCGCGAGGCGATCGGCGCCCTTCACGACGTTGTCGTGAGTGACCTGCGTTACGTGCCTAAGGACAAAACGGCCTACGAGGCGTATCTCGTCGAGAAGCGGAAGCGGGAGCATGAAATCCGCAAGGCGGCCGAATCGCGGACCCGACAGGACATTTCCAAGCAGGCGACCGCTCTGGCCGGTCTCGACGTACGCGACCTGGAACGCGACTACAATAAACTGAGGACAATCTACTGGGACGCCCGCGTCAAGTACTCGAACCACCTCTATCGCCACGACCCGGAACTCTGGCGGATGCTCGTGCCGTGCGACCCGGTGATCACGGTCGCCCCCGACTGCCTCTTCTTCGAGTGTTTCAGCAAGGACGAGAGCAGTTACGGCTGCCTCACGGTCGATCGCGAGGCCTTCTCAGGCGAGCGCGACGTCTCCCTGGGCACGACGAACGTCGATTATTCGTGGTCGCTGTACGAGCATTTCCAGAAGATGCGCAGCTACCGCGAGACCCATTTTTTTGTGGACCCAAGCGGCTTCGAGGTCCAAACGGGCGAGGTCGCCGACTACCGCGAAGAGAAGATCGACCTGCCCCCGTCATGGCTGAAGGGGTTCATGCAAGTCCAGGCCGCGATGAGCCTGCCCATGAGGCGAGTACCGATCGGTCGTGAGGCCCTCTACAACATGCTCGCCCACCTGAAGCGCCATCGGGCCAAGCGCTCGCCGCGCGCCGTGCGTTTCGAGTTGCGACCCGGCCGACCCGTGACGATCGTTCTGGAACCGTGGGAACAACGCGTACCCGTATCGGGGGTCGTCCACGAAGGCGCGCGGTCCGAGGACATCCGCATTTGGGGGCGTGACCGCCTGCTTCTCTTGGCGCGTTTGCTTCCTTTGCTTGATGAGGCGGAAGTCTATCTGCTCGGCACGGGTCTGCCCAGTTTTTGGTCAGTACGCATGGGGGAAATGCGCTTGCTCCTGGGTCTCTCCGGATGGACGGCCAACGACTGGACCGGGCCGACCGCACTCGACCAGATCGCGCCGCCGGGCGAGCCTGACGAACGGCTCCTGGGCAAGATCGCTCGGGCGTTCACCGACGCGCCGACGCGCACTTTCGACCAAGTCCGTCAGGCCGTGAACGCGCCGCCCGCTTTTGTGGCCGCGGGCTTGAACCGGTTCGCCCTGATGGGACAGGTCATTCACGACCTTCACGCGGAGGTCTATCGTTGGCGTTCGATCATGCCCGTGCCCGTGGCCATGGACACGTTCGGGCCCGAGGACCCGGAGACGGCCGCCAAACGCGAACTCGTGGCGAGGGGCAAGGTCCACATGACCCGTGACGAGCGAAGGGCCGACGGCCTGCGCGTTCTCGAAGGAAACGTCCCGGATCGTCCTGTATCGCTCCTACTCGACGCCGACGGCCGGATGTTACGCGGGAAATGCACCTGCTCGCACCACTTCACCGGCGGTCTGCGTAAGGGTCCTTGCCGTCACCTTCAGGCGCTTCGCGACGCGGCCAACGCCTCGGGCGCGAAGCACTCTCTCGACGATTGGTTCGCGGCCCTTGGGGTTTGAACGTTGACTCCGCGCGTTTTTCTCGGCAAAGTGATCGGCGGGACGAGGTGGGTCGGACGACCGAGACCACCATGCTCCGGCGCTCCGCCGGGGTTGACCTTGGCCTTCCCATTGCTTCCCCAAGCGCGTTGTTCTTTTGGCCCGCCGGGTGGCCCGTGCGGCGGGCTGAGGCAACCGTTGTT
>CALLYK010000493.1 GCA_937858365.1 uncultured Isosphaeraceae bacterium
GTTCTTGTTCATCCTGTCGGGTCCCCTTCCCGTATTTGGACAGGATGAACATGATAAACAGGATGGATTCGACAGAAGCTATGATTGCTCATTCGAGTTCTCCTTGAGGTCCTGTTTGGTATTCTCTTGCACGGACTGGACAAGCGGTGCCTGTGCTCGGACCGTGACTGAGGCGGTTGATGACCTGGTCATGTAGGTCGTGTTCATCCTGACGGGCCCTCGTCCCAGGTATGTTTTGGACAGGATGAACATGATTTACAGAATTGGATCAACAGAAAATATGGTTGTTCATTCGATTTCTATTCGAGGACTGGTTTCGACTTCTCTTGGAGGGGAAGGCCATGCGGTGCTCGTGCTTGGACGTGACGGAGGCGGTCGATGATCTGGTCCTGTTGTTCTTGTTCATCCTGTCGGGTCCCCTTCCCGTATTTGGACAGGATGAACATGATTAACAAGATGAAATTCACAAAATATATGGTTGTTCATCCGATTTCTTTTCGAGGACTGGTTCGGGCCTCCCGTACCGAGGGGACCGCCTCAAGGCCGGACGACATCCGGTTCGTCCCTGGGCCTGGTCGACCGGATCTTCAATATGTTCGGCTTGCCGATCATTCCGATTATTCCACGGCCTTTTATTCTTGAGGGGCCTCTCCCGACCGAAATCATGTGGTAGGTTTCACTCTTGTTCTTTGGCAATCCGGCCTCACCTTGTCTCGCGAACGGGCCTCGGTTCGATCGGTCGGATGGCCTCAATCGGGGCATGTAAGTCCTTATACAATCGGAATGTACGTCAAACGACCGTGGACTGGCATCGAAAACGAACAACAGACCCGTTTTTTTGACGCAAGTTTCATTTTCCAAGAGATGTTGCGGCGGGGCCATTATCGGCAACGCGGCGATTTGGGGGCGTTCGGCCGTGAGTCGCTCGCTTCGGCCCCGAAGGCCCCGTTCCGGGACTTCTTAGGTCCCGAACTGCCGATCGCCCGCGTCGCCTAGGCCCGGGTGGATGAACCCCACCTCGTTGAGACGCTCGTCGATCGCGCCGACGTGGATCGGCACGTCCGGCATCGCCTTGCTGAAGGCGTCGATCCCTTCGGGCGCCGCGATCAGGGCCAGGACCTTCATCCGGTCCACGCCCGACGCCCGGACGATCTCGCATGTCCGGATCGCCGAGCCCCCCGTCGCCAGCATCGGGTCCACCACCAGGGCCAACGTCACCCTCGGGTGCGACGGCCACTTGTTGTAATACTCCGTCGGTCGCAACGTATGCTCATCTCGGAAAAGACCGATGTGCCAGACCTCCGCCTCGGGCACCAATTCCAAGACCCCCTCGGACATGCCCAAACCGGCGCGGAGGATCGGCACGATCCCGACGACGTCGTCGAGCACGAGAGAGCGACAGGTCCCCAGCGGTGTCTGGACGTCCACTTCGCGGGTGGGGAGGTCGGCGGTCGCCTCCGCCGCCAGGAGCGTCGCCAGATTGCGGACCAACGCCCGAAACTCGGCCGCACGCGTGCGCGTGTCGCGTAAAGATGCCAATTTATGCGCCACTAGCGGATGTCTTGATGGATAAACGAGGGCCACGGAGAATACTCCCGAGTTTGTCAGGGGTGTCTTTCTCGATCATACACGGCATGGGCGGCGACCAACAGCCGCGGTGATCGAGACCGTCCCGCGCGGGTCTTTGTCACCACGTCCGCCCCTCGTCCGTTTCTCGGAGAGGGAAGGCTGGGAATAACCCGGCTGATCGCGGAGAATGGTCCGGTTTCACGCTCAGGCACTTGCCACGAGCACATCATCAAGCGGAGGTCATCATGGGACTCAGCGTCTTGCGAAGCGGAGAGCGTCGGCGACAGGCACTCCGATTCCGGCCCGCGTCTCTTGAGTCCCTGGAAGGCCGGCAGCTCTTGGCCGCGTCGTCGGCCGTGGGCCTGGTCAGTTGGAACGCCGCGATGACCGACAGCGTCAAGACGGGCGCCCTCCTTCCGAGCATCAGTGCCGATGGACGTTACGAGGTCTTTCAGGCCGCCTTGTCCGACGCCGTCAGTGGGGTCAACGCCCAACAGTTGAACGTCTATGTGCGCGATCGTCTGGCGAATACGACACGCCTCGTGAGCGCTGACCCGTCGGGGACCAACGGCGGAAACCAGATGTCGCGCAACGCGATCATCAGCGCGAACGGCCGCTTTGTCGTCTTCGTCAGCAACGCGACGAACTTGGACCCGCTTGTCAACTCGGGCAACAACCCGCGGAACAAGTCCAACATCTATGTTCGCGACCTTCAGAGTAACACGACGAAGCTGGTGAGCGTGAACTTCCGGGGCAACGGTCCGGCGATCGGCGGGTTGAGTTCGACCTTCGACATCAACATCAATCCGACCATCAGCGCCGATGGCCGTTTCATCGCCTGGCAGAGCGACGCGAACGACGTCGTCGCCAATGACGGCAACGCCCGGACCGACGTCTTCGTCCGCGACATGCAGGCGGGTGTCACCTCCGTCGTGAGCGCGGCCGCCGACGGATCGGGGAGCGGCAACAGCACGTCGAACAACCCGATCATCAGCGCCGACGGCTCGACGATCGCGTTCACAAGTCTCGCGAGCGACCTGGACCCGACGGTGACCAGCCCCTTCTCTTACTCGGACTATCAGGTCTACTCGTACAACGTCGCCTCGCGCGTCTCGACCCTGGTCTCGACGGACCTCGCGGGAACCGCGGCGGGCAACGACACGTCGGTCTTCCCCAGTCTGAGCTCCGACGGCCGCTTGATCGCCTTCCAGAGCTGGGCGCGCAACCTTGTGACGACCCCGTTGAACAACAGCATATCGTCCCCCGACGTGTACGTCCGCAACATGGCGACCAAGACGACTACGCTCGTCAGTGTGAACGCGAATGGGACGGCGAGTGGCAATTCGAGCTCCTTCAGCCCGAACATCAGCGCCGACGGTACCAGCATCCTCTTTTCCAGCCTGGCCAACGACCTGGTGACCAACGACCTGGACGGGAACGACGTCCCTTCCAAGGACGTCTTCTTGCGGAACATCGTCACGGGCAAGACGGCGCTCGTGAGTGTGAACGTGGACGGGTCGAACAGCGGCAACAACACGTCGGACATGCCCAACCAGACGTACGTCAACGCGGCGCAGCAGTACTCGGGGGCCATCTCCGCCAACGGCCGTTTTGTCCTGTTCGTCAGCCAGGCGACCGACCTGGTCGCGGGCTTCGTCAAACAGAACGACACGCGCTTCGACTATGACGTGTATCTACGCGACATGGAGTCGGGGACGACCACGTTGGTCAGCCGCCAACTGGGCACGACGACCTTCGGCGGCAATCGCGGTTCGGGGACCGCGGCGCTCACTCCCGACGGCCTCGTCGTCGCCTTTCAGAGCACGTCGAGTAACATGGTGCCCAAGGACTCCAACGGGGGTGTGAACCAGACCGACGTCTTCGCCTTCGCGCCCACAGCCACGCCGCCCCCGCCGAGCAACTCGCCCGTGCGCGTCTCGCGGGTGCAGTGGGTCTTTGACACGCGCAATCGACAACTCTTGCGTCAGGTGGTGGTCTTTTTCAGCGGCGACCTGAATCGGGGCCGGGCCGCGAATCGGGCCAACTATCGCCTGGCCCTACCGGGACGAGGCGGCTCGTTCGACGCGAGCAACGCGCGCGTCTTGCGTGTCTCAAGCGCGAGCTACGACTCGGGCCGGCGAGCGGTCACCTTGACACTCGCCTCGGGCCTCACACTGCAAAGGAACATGTCGGTCCAACTGCGGATCACGGGACAAGGCGCTTCGGGTCTGACCGACGCCCAGGGCCGCCTCATCGACGGCGACGGCAATGGTCAAGCGGGCGGCAACGCGACCGCCGTGCTCCGAGGGACCTTTATCCGGGTCTAATAACGATCTATCGATTTACCAGGTTCGAGGCCGACTTCGTGAAGATCGCCCCGCGCGGGAACTGCCTGCCGGGGCAGTCGGTCTTGCCGCTCGCGACCTGGTCGTGCGTGCCGACATGGTCGTCGGCGATCTTGTAGCGTGCCTGCAAATAGGCGATGAGGGTCTTCGTCGCTTCCATTTGCTTGGGCGTTGGGGCAGACTCGTCGAAGTTGCCGATCAAACAGATCCCGATCCCTTCGTCATTCATCTCGGGGGTCCGGCAGTCGCGGCAGTGTGCCCCCGGTTTTTGGTCGGACCATCGCTTGGCGACCTCGATCTGACCGTCGGGGCTTTCGCTGCCATTGCCGATCACGAAATGGTAGCCGCACCCTTGAAGGCCCTTCACTTGCTTATGGTCGCGGTCAATCTGGGCGTAACCGCCGGTCGGATGGTCGCTATGGTGGACCACGATGTACCGCCAAGATCGCTCGGTCTTGGGGGGTTGCAGCAGGTCGGCCGGGTCGTCAACGAGGCCCTCGACTCGCGCGGCCAGCGCGCGAGTCAAGGTGCCGTTCTGGCTGGTTCGTGGGTCGCCGCCACGATCGGCGGCCGGGGCCACACCGGGCAAACTCCTGATGCGCCTCGACTGGTCGGTCGGGCTGACTTGGGGGGTCTTCAAGTCGCGGGGCGAGTTGCGAATGTCCTCCAAGATCGGCTCGCCGCTCTGGTTCAAGCCGCCACCAGGCACGACCCCGCCGCCGGACTGCTGGAGATTGGGGTCGGCCGGCGGGCCCGAGACGATCGGCGCGCCGGGGGGACTCACGGAGAGAGGCGTCGGCGCGACCGGAGTGACCGGCACGGCCCGAATCGAATTCGTGGGCATGGGACCGGCGTCGCAGGGCGAACCGCCCGGACACGGGGCCACCGGGGTGACCACCGCCGCCGGGGCCTGACGGACGAAGATCGGCCGAGCCGCTCGTCGTTGGAAGCAGTTGCCATTGCAGCCCGCCGCCAGCGGTACAAGGACCGCAAGGGCCAGGCACGCCGTCACGCGCGTCAGCGGACGGACGGAGAACACAGAAGGCTCAGAGGGGGCCATGGGACTTCCTCGTGTTGTCGTTGGGCCCGGAGACGGGGCCACAAGGGCCGAGTGCGTCGAGGTGTCGGTCGTGTCAAGTGCAACCGGGGTGCCAATCGCGCCGGATGCGCCGGCCTCCCGGCGCGATCCACTCGCGATTTCGACTGAAGTTTACACGCCCTCGGTCCGATGGGCCGAAGACTTGGTTTTTTTTGGGCCTTTTTTCTCAAGGGTTGAAGCGGTCTTGCCGACGGCAGAATTTACAAACCCTTGCAGGCCCCCGCATCGTCGTTTCGCCCGGAAAACTCGGCCTGGCCGGGCCCTTTCCGATGGCGAACCCGCACGGTCTTGCTGGCGTCTGGAAGGGAGGGTCGAGTATCCTGACGGCCCGGAAAGACCGTCCCAGGCCCTGGAGCCACTCGCCCGATGCCCCTGTATCATTTCCAGAAAATCGAGCCCAAGTGGCAAAACCACTGGGACACTCACAAGACCTTCCGCGCCGGCGCGATCGACTCGGGCAAAGAAAAGCTCTACGTCCTGGACATGTTCCCCTATCCCAGCGGCGCCGGGCTCCACGTCGGCCACCCCGAAGGCTACACCGCCACCGACATCTACTGCCGTTTCCAAAGGATGATGGGGAAGAACGTCCTCCATCCGATGGGTTGGGACGCCTTCGGACTGCCCGCCGAACAGTACGCCGTCGAGAACAACGTCCACCCAGCAATCACCACGCGCAAGAACATCGATACGTTCCGACGGCAAATCAAGGCCCTCGGCTTCTCGTACGACTGGGACCGCGAAATCTCCACGACCGACCCCGACTATTACAAGTGGACCCAGTGGATCTTCCTCAAGTTGCACGACACCTGGTACGACCCGGACTTCGCCTGGGTCGGACCCAATGGCCAGAAACGGCAAGGCAAGGGCCGGCCCATCGCGGAGTTACCAGTCCCAGCGGGTGTCGATGCCGAAGCCTACCGCGATTCCAAACGCCTCGCCTATCGCGCCGAGGTCCCCGTCAACTGGTGCCCCGCCCTGGGGACCGTGCTCGCGAATGAGGAGGTCATCGACGGCAAGAGCGAACGCGGCAATCATCCCGTCGTCCGAATGCCCCTGAAGCAATGGATGCTTCGGATTACCGCTTATGCCGAACGCCTCATCGACGACCTCGACGGCCTCGATTGGTCGCGTGCCATCAAGGACATGCAACGCAACTGGGTCGGCCGGAGTGAAGGGGCCGAAGTCGATTTCCTCATCGACAACAACGCGAAGGCCGATGGCCCTCGCCCTTGGTCGCACACGCCCGGACCGGACGTCATCCGCGTTTACACGACTCGCCCCGACACGCTCTTCGGCGCGACCTACATGGTGCTCGCCCCCGAGCATCCGCTGGTCGAGCGCATCACGACCGAGGCCCAACGCGCGGCGGTCTCGGCTTATCGCGAGCAAGCCGCGCGCAAGAGCGACCTCGACCGGACCGACTTGGCCAAGACCAAGACGGGAGTCTTCACAGGCGGCCATGCCATCAACCCGGTGAATGGTCGTCCCGTTCCCATCTGGGTCGCCGATTATGTCTTGATGGGTTACGGGACGGGCGCGATCATGGCCGTCCCCGGCCACGACGAGCGCGATTTCGAGTTCGCCAAGCAATTCGGTTTGGAGATCGTCCGCGTCGTCGCAGGACGTCCCGAGGATGCCGACAAGCCTCTCAGCGAGGCCGAACCCGAACCGGGCGTCGCGGTCCATTCGAGCCATGGCGAAATCTCGTTGGACGGGCTGCCGACCGACGAGGCCAAACGCGCGATCACGGCCTGGCTCGCCGACCGCGGACTTGGCCGGAAGGCGGTGAATTACAAGCTGCGCGACTGGCTCTTCAGCCGACAGCGTTACTGGGGCGAACCCTTCCCGATCGTCCTCGACGAGAACGACCGCGCCTGTGCCGTCGCCCTGGACGAATTGCCCGTGCTCTTGCCCGAACTCGCCGACTTCAAGCCGAGCGGCAAGCCCGAGCCGCCCCTGGGCAAGGCGGTCGATTGGGTCCGCTACTCCGCAAAGGCCCGGCGCGAGACCAACACAATGCCCCAATGGGCCGGCTCGTGCTGGTACTACCTGCGCTACATCGACCC
>CALLYK010000494.1 GCA_937858365.1 uncultured Isosphaeraceae bacterium
GCCGGCGGATGAGCTGGGTGCCCTGGTCATCAAGGAGGCCCTGGGCCGCGCCCGGTTCGCTTACGACAAATCGGGCGAAGACCATTACAACCTGGTCTCCGCCTTGATCAAGTCTTTGCGAAACTCGGACGTGGATGCGTCGCTGTACTGGCTGGCGCGCTTGATTTCCGGCGGCGCCGACCCGATGTTCATCGCGCGCCGCCTCTGCATCCTGGCGAGCGAGGACGTGGGACTCGCCGACCCCGATGCGATCGTCCAGGCGAACGCCGCCGCGCAAATCACGCACCTAATCGGGCTGCCCGAGGCCCTCTACCCGTTGACCCAAGCTACGATCTACCTGGCGCGGGCCCCCAAGTCGAACGCGGTGAAAGCGGCCTATTTCGCTGCGGCGGCCGACGCCGAAGCGACCGCCCGCGAGCCGGTGCCCCTTCACTTGCGCAACGCGGTCACGCCCCTGATGAAATCGGTCGGATACGGAGAGGGCTACCGCTACGTCCACGACGACCCCAACGCCCAACGCGAGATGCCCTGTCTGCCCGAGGGCCTGGTCGGCCGGTGCTACTTCGACGCCGAGTCAAGATAGGATGATCGGGATGGTTGTGTGTCGCCGGACTTCCCGGTAGCTTCGTTCTTTCCGCCTGTTCGTATCGTCAACCACCCCGCCTGGCTTCCGCTCCGTTGGAGGTCCCACCGTGAGGTCCGTTCTCTTTTCATCCTTGTTGGTCTTGGCGACCTGCGCCTCGTCCGCTCGGGGCGACGGTCCCGAAGACCTGCGATTGGTCACGAACCCATCTCTTTCGCCCGATGGTACGACCCTCGTGTTTGTCTGGGGGGGTGACATCTGGTCGGTCCCGAGTGAAGGGGGTACCGCCAAGCCCCTCACGCGGAACTCGGCCCGCGATCGCGAGCCCCATTTCTCTCCCGACGGTAAGCAAATCGCTTTCGTCAGCGATCGATCGGGTAGCAACCAGGTTTATCTAATGTCGGCGGAAGGGGGCGTCCCCAAGCAGATCACCCACCACACGGCGGGTCAGTCGTTGCAGGGCTGGTTCCCCGATGGCCAGTCGCTCCTCATCGGTGCGACCCGCGACTTCTTCTGGCGGGACGGCGAACGCTTCTTCAAGGTCCGGCTGGACCAGCGGGTCGCCGAGCAACTCCTGTTCGACGCGGCCGGCGCGAACGGCGACCTCTCCCCCGACGGCAAGAAGCTCCTCTTCACCCGTGAAGGCGAGCCCTGGTGGCGCAAGGGGTATCACGGCTCGCAAGCGACCCAGATCTGGATGTTCGACTTCGAGACCAAGGGCATCACCAAGGTCATCGCGGCCGAGACCGGCTCGCGTTGGCCACTTTGGAGGCCCGACGGCAAGGGTTTTTATTACGTCGGGTCCCACAAGGGGGCCTTCAACCTCCGGGAACGCACTCTCGAGAGCGGCGATGACAAGCCCCTCACCGACTTCGACGACGATTCGGTCGTTTATCCATGTCTCTCCCGAGACGGCTCGACGATTGTCTTCCGTCACCTCTTCGACCTCTATCGCTTCCAACCCGGCAAGGGCCAGCCGCCCGTCAAGATCGAGATCAAAGACGCCGGCGACTCCGAGCGTGATCCGATCGAACGCAGGGCCCTGGCCACGGCGACCCAAGTGGCCTTCAGCAAGGATGGCCTGGAAATCGCGTTCATCGC
The DNA here is from genome assembly GCA_937858365.1 of uncultured Isosphaeraceae bacterium. Lineage (GTDB taxonomy): Bacteria > Planctomycetota > Planctomycetia > Isosphaerales > Isosphaeraceae > CALLYK01. Next base: position 1,685 of record CALLYK010000494.1, read on the forward strand.
GGGGGGCGACCTCTGGGTGATGGACACCGAACTCCGCGAGCCGAAGCAGATCACCGCCACGCCCGAGGAAGAGCGCAACCCGGTCTTCACGCCGGAAGGAGACGCGGTCCTCTTCGTCAGCGACAAGGGCGGACAGGCCGACATCTGGCGCGCCGAGCGGGCCGAGCCCGAGAAGTTCTGGTGGCTCAACACCAAGTTCAAACTCGACCGCCTGACCCAGGACACGGACGTTGAGTCCGACCTGCTTTTTTGTCCCGACGGCTCGCGCCTCGCCTTCCTGCGCAATCGCGGCGACCTTTGGGTGATGGACGCGAAAGGCAAAGAAGCCAAGCGCGTTTTGGAGAACTGGAGCGGCACGGACTACGACTGGTCGCCCGATGGTCAGTGGTTCGTGGTCGCCAAGGAAGACGACGACTACAACCGCGACATCTGGGTCTTGCCCCTCGACGGCTCGAAACCACCCGTGAACATCTCGAAGCACCCCGACAACGAGTCCGACCCCGTCTGGTCGCCCGACGGCAAGGTCATCGCCTTCACGGGCCGCCGGATGGACACTGAGGTGGACGTTTACTTCATCTGGCTCCAGAAGGAAGACGACGACAAGGACGCTCGCGAACGGTCGATGGAGAAGGCCATCGAGAAGATGAAGGGCCGCGGCAAGAAGGCCCAACGCGGCGGGCCCGCCGGCAAGGCCGAGGCGAGCAAGGCCGATGACTCCAAGGCTGACGACACGAAACCGGAACCGAACAGCGCCAAGAAGGCCCCGCCCAAGGTCGTCATCGACTTCGACGGCCTTCATGAACGCATACGTCGTGTGAGCATCCCCAACTCATCGGAACGCGGCCTGGTGTGGTCCCCGGATTCCAAGCGTTTGGCCTTCGCGGCGACCGTGGACGGCAAGTCGGGCCTCTACGCGGTCGACCTGCCCGATGACCTTAAGCCCAAGCTGATCACGAGCGAGACGGGCAGTCAGAATCGCTGGCTCGAAGCGGGCAACCAGATCGTCCGGCTCGTCTCGGGGACGCCTTCCAGCCTCTCCCCCTCCTCGGGTCGCGAGACGAGCTATCGCTTCCGGGCCCTACAGGAAGTGAACCGGCCGGAGAAATACCGGGCCGCGTTCGAACTGGCCTGGCGGACGATGCGCGATCGTTACTACGACGAGCGCCTGGGCAATCGCAACTGGGACGCGATCCGTCGCAAGTACGCCGACATGGCCGCCGCCGCTCCCGACCCCGACACCCTCGCCACGGTCGTGCAGCTCATGCTCGGCGAGTTGAATGGCTCCCACCTCGGCTTCACAGCGAGTCCGGCAGGCGCCCCGCAGGCCCCCGAGCCCCCGACCACGCCGACTCCGCCTGGTCCGAACCCCACGCCGACTCCCACACCAACACCCGCGCCAGGCGGTGGTCGAGGCGGTCGAGGCGGCGGTGGCGGCGGGAGCTGGAACATCCAGACGGCCCATCTTGGCTTGCGCTTCGACACGAGCGACAAAGGCCCTGGACTGAAGGTCCGCGACGTCTTGCCCGGTGGTCCAACGGACCATAAGAAGTCGCAAGTGAAGGCCGGTGAGGTCGTCCTGGCGATCGACGGCACCACGGTCGACCCGTCGTACGACTTAACGCAGGTCCTCAATGGCCCTCTCGATCGCGACGTCAAACTGAAGGTGAAGGGGACCGACGGCCAGGAGCGGGAAGTCACGGTCCGACCGGCGCCCTTCGCCGCCGCGGCCGGCTTGCTCTACGACAAGTGGGTCAAAGACAACCGCGCGAAGGTCGAGGAACTGTCCCAGGGCAAGTTGGGTTATCTCCACATTCGCGGGATGAACATGCCCAGCTTCTACAAGTTCGAGGAAGAACTCTATTCGGCCGGCGCGGGGAAGGAGGGGCTGGTGATCGACGTTCGTGAGAATGGCGGCGGCTCCACGGCCGACCTTCTGCTCACGGCCCTCACGCAGCCAACCCACGCGATCACGGCCTCACGCGGTAGCGGCCTAGGTTATCCTCAAGACCGTCGTGTTTACGCGACCTGGGACAAGCCGATCGTCGTGCTCTGCAATCAGAACAGCTTCAGTAACGCCGAGATCTTCAGCCACGCGATCAAGACCCTCAAGCGCGGCAAGCTGGTGGGCGTGCCCACGGCCGGTGGCGTCATCAGCACGGGCGGGACGACCATCATGGACATGGGCTTCCTCCGCCTGCCGACGCGCGGCTGGTATCTGATCAACTCGGGTGAGGACATGGAACTCAACGGCGCCGTGCCGGATGTGGTCCTTTGGCCCGAGCCTGAAGACCTGCCCAAGGGGAACGACCCGCAGTTGAAGAAGGCGGTGGAGGTCTTGCAGGGCGACGTGACCGCCGAAAAGGCCAAGCCACGTCCCAAGCCGCGCAAGGCGAGCGAGCGCAACGGCGCGGCGCCTGGGGCCCGAGCGATCGGCGGCGGCTCTTGAGTCGTGAGGCCAACATCCGCGAACCCGAATCGGTGGGTCCGGGTCCAATCAAGGACGACGACCCGCCGATCGGGGGAATGCGCGCGATGAGTACGATGATGGAAGCCGACCCCCCGATCGCCCCTTCGGTCGATAACCGGCCGCTCCTGAACGAGTTGCGCAGCACACTTCGCCTGGCCGTGCCAGTTGTGGCCTCAGAACTTGGTTGGATGCTCATGGCCGTCGTCGACACCTGGATGGTCAGCCATCTGGGCCCGGAGGCGGTCGGGGCCGCTGGACTGGGGGGCATGCTCTTTTTTGTCGGGTCGGTCTTCGGCTTTGGGCTCTTGATGGGCCTCGACCCGATGGTCTCCCAAGCATTCGGCGCCGGCGACCGGATGAGCTGTCGGAGGTCCTTGTGGCAGGGCCTTTACGTGAGCGCGATCCTCACGCCCCCGGCGATGGCCGGGATTTGGGCGATCGTTCCGCTCATGGGCCCCTGGGGAATTCAGCCCAAGGTGGCCGCGCTCACCGGCCCGTACTTGAACACCATCTGTTGGAGCATCGGTCCCTTATACGCTTACATCTCGCTCCGTCATTACTTGCAGGCCCACGGCCGGACGGCCGCGATGCTCTGGGCCTTGTTCTTGGGCAACCTTTTGAACTGGCTGGGAAACTGGCTCTTGATCGACGGACGGTTCGGCCTACCCGCGATGGGCCTGCAAGGCTCGGCCTGGTCTACACTCGTGGCCCGTTTTTTCATGCCGCTCGTGCTGGCTGTGGACGTCTGGCGGATCATCCCGCATTCCGGGAGGTTTGGCCCGATCGACCCCTGGGACTGGTCGCGCGTGAAGAAGCTGGTGCGTGTGGGGACTCCCACTGGCATTCAGTTCAGCCTGGAAGTGGGTGTTTTCGGTCTGGCCGCGGCCTGGGTGGGTCAGTTGGAAGCGTCCGCGCTGGCCGCCCATCAGATCGTGATGAACTACGCGAGTACGACGTTCATGGTGCCAATGGGCATCGCCTCGGCGAGCTCGGTGCGCGTGGGTCAGGCGATCGGCCGGCGGGACCCGTCGGGCGCGCGCCGGGCCGGTTGGACGGGTCTCGGCTTGGGGACGACTTTTATGGCCCTGGCTGCGGTCACGTTCGCGGTCGCGCCGCGCTGGCTGGTCGGCCAATTCTCGACGGACACGTCGGTCTTGCAAGTCGGCGTGGCGCTGATGTACCTGGCCGCGGTCTTTCAGCTTTTCGACGGCGTGCAGGTGACTTGTTCCGGGGTGCTTCGCGGGGCCGGCGAAACGCGCCTGCCGATGTTGGGGAACCTGCTGGCCCACTGGCTGATCGGCCTGCCGATCGCGTATGTTCTGGGCATCCGCCTGAAATGGGGCGCGGTCGGAGTATGGGTCGGCCTAACGGCCGGCTTGATCGCGGTCGCGTTCACGCTGCTGGAGGTCTGGCGGCGAAAATCGCATGCGATGGAACAGATCGAGCCGCTGGGGTAAGGCCCCAACGGCTCGTTCTCATGGGCGCACGAAGATTCGAACTTCGGACCTCACCCTTATCAGGGGTGCGCTCTAGCCAACTGAGCTATGCGCCCGCCATCGCTTTCTGGAGGAACTTCATCATAGCGGAGCGTCTCTGGGAGTCAACCTTTCGCGGTCCCGGTCGCTCACGAATCAGGGCCGCCGAACGGACCACGGTTCAGCCCGATGCGGCTTGCTCCTTCGAAGCGGGAACCACGAATGGCCCCGGATTCTGGGCCGTGGCGAGCATTGCGGTACCTTCCTCCTGTTTGGTCATCGCCTTGCGAACGACCTGATCGAAGCGCCTTTGGATCGCCACCAGCAGGAACGCGAAAACGCAGGCGAACGTGAGGGTCGGCCCAATCGCCGCGAGCCGGACGAAGTCTCCCGCCTCGATCGCCGGAATTCCCGGGATCGTCTGAAGACGTTGGTTGAGGAGCATCGGGCCGGCCACGCAGGTCAATGCCAGTCCCGTGATGGGGGAGGCGGCCAGGACGATCGAGTAGACCCACTCCGAGACACGTGCCGAGAGCAACGTGACACCGACGAGGAGCGGGACCACCCAGGATAGAAAGAGAAAGACCCCGAAGGCTGTGGGCCCGTGCCGGCCTAAGCGGAGCTTCGCGTATTGCAGGCCCAGACCCACCAGGGCCACCGCGAAAAAGGCCACCGCCACGCAGGCCGACGAAGACCCCCGAGCGCGGCCCAGCAAGACCTCCCAAGAGATCGAGCACGCCAGGGCCACGATGCTCGCCAGCGCGTAAATGGCCCATTGGGCGGAGGCGTCGTTCGACCAAATGCCGGGTCGACGCTTGCCCGCCGCCCAGGCCCGCTTGAGCCCGCGCGCGTACTCGGCGCGATCGACCGTGATCGTGGGGACGAGTAAGAGGGCCCAAGAGCTCACAACGTAAAGTGTCGTCATGACGGCGTACTGGTTTCCTCGAACGTCCCACGTGGCGCCTAAGACCAGCGCGGAGGTCGTGGCCAGACAGGCGATGGCCAGCGGCTTGGACAAGGCATGCGCGCGATCGGAACGGGCCTTGCGAATCACGGCCGTCAGCGTGAAGCCAATCGCCGAGCCGAGGTAAAGCAGCAGGAACAAGAACCAGTGCAAAGGAAGACCGAAAAAGGGCAAGGTGCGGGACACTCCTTCCGTGTCGTAGAGAATCCCGGTGATCATGCCCATCAAGTTCACGAACGGCCAACTGAAGGCGATCGCGAAGACCATCAAGGCCACGGCGCCGCCTTGGGTGGCCCCTTTCGGCTTCCTCATCAAGAGCGTCACAAGGAGCGATAGGCCCTGAATGAGCACGCCCAGAAGGACCAGGGGCACTTCCAACTGGAGGAAGCCGAGGGGGCCGATGTCCGATTGGCTGGCCGCTAGGAACGCGAACGGCACCGTCACCGCGAACATGACCCACTCACGCGCGGGGGCCCCCAACAAGAACCCCAGGGCGATCCAACTCGGCGGCAGCGGCGAGATGCGGTGGTACTCGAAGATGCCGCTCTCTCGGGCACCCCCCACCGCCGCGCTGATCTGATAGCCCCCCTGAACGGCGATCAAGAAGATCTGCATCCAGAGGATGAGCTGCATCTCCCAGCCCGAACCGAACGATCCGAACGCGACCTGATATCCCCAAACGACCCCCATGCAACCGAGCACGGTCACAACCACCCAGGTCGCCGTCGGCCAGGGACGCAGGCGAGAGCGAAGGTGCTTGATGATGAGCGGGTTGTCCCAGAAGACCCGCAACGCTTGGCCATTCATCAGGACAACTCCTTGGCGCCCACTTTGAGGAAGAGGCCCTCCAGACCTTCGCGTCGCGGTGCGAACGAGGCCACACGCACGCCCCCGGCGATCAGGGCGGCGAGCAAATCGCTCGCCTGCTCCGGCCCGCCCGCGAATGGAAAGGCGAGCGAGCCGTCGACCCCTTCGACGGGTCCGGTCAATGGGTCGTCCGCCAGAAGGCGGACCACCTGGTCGCGTTGGGTCGCGTCGACCGTGACCAACTCGTAAACGGCCGCTCCCATGATCCGTTGCCGGATCGACTCGACCGGCCCGGCGATCACCAGCCGGCCGCGCTCCATGATCGCGATCGACGTGCAGAACTCGGTCATCTCCGCTAAGATGTGTGATGAGATCAAGACCGAGCAGCCTTGAGCGCCCAGTTGCTTGAGGACGTTTTTCAAGTCGATGCGCCCTTGAGGGTCCATGCCGCTCGCCGGTTCGTCGAGCAGCAGGACCTTGGGCCCGTGAATGAGGCTCTTGGCGAGCATCAAACGCTGGCGCATCCCGCGCGAGAGCGTCAGGACCATCGCGTCGCGCTTCTCGGTCAGGCCCACCAATTCGAGGTGGCGATCCACCGCCTCGCGACGAGTCGCCTTGGGGACGAAGTAGCTCGCGGCGAACAGGTCGAGGAACTCCCAAACCTTGAGGTCCTCGTAAAGCGGGGCGAAGTCGGGCATGAAGGCGACCAAGCGGCGCGCGTCTTGGGGCCGTTCGCGCATGTCCACGCCGGCCACTTCGATCAGGCCGTCGGTCGGCTCGATCAGGCCCACGATGGCCCGCATCGTGGTCGTCTTCCCGGCGCCGTTGGGCCCGATCAAGCCGCACACGTCTCCGGCGGGTACGTCGAGCGCCATGCCGCTGACCGCGCGCACGTCGTCGTAATCCACATTCAAGCCGCGGACTCGGATCATGGCGCGCCGCCCCCGATTTTCCCACGAAGGAATTCAAACTACGCGGGCCCCCTCCCTGTTGTCCAGGCGCTTCCCCGACGATCGCGAATGCTCTACGATGGGGCCAAACGAGGGTGAGGTGCTCCATGAGACTCGGGTTTGTCTCGGCGATCTTTCCGGAATGGTCGCTGGAAATGGTCTGTCGGTTCGCGGTCGAATCGGGGTTTTCCTGCGTCGAACTCATGTGCTGGCCACCCGGCAAGGCCGAGAGGCGCTACGCGGGCGTGCCCCATCTCGACGTCGCTGCGATCGGCCCGGCCGACATCAACAGGGTCCACGACCTGTTGGCCAAGACGGGCCTGACGATCTCGTCGCTCGGTTACTACCCGAACGTCTTGTCGAGCGACGAGGACGAGTCTCAACGAACGCTCGCACATCTGTACAAGGTCATCGACGCTTCGGTGGCCCTGGGCGTCTTCACGGTGACCACGTTCGTCGGCCGCGACCCCATGCGCTCGGTCGATGAGAACTGGCCGAAGTTCCTGGAGGTTTGGCGGCCTCTCATCCAATACGCGGAGGAAAGGGGTGTTCGGGTCGGCATCGAGAACTGCCCGATGCTCTTCACCGCCGACGAATGGCCGGGGGGCAAGAACCTCGCCACCACCCCCGCCATCTGGCGCCGGATGTTTGAAGACATTCCCAATCCCAACTTCGGCTTGAATTATGACCCTTCGCACATGATCTGGCAAATGATGGATTACATCGCACCCTTGTACGAATTCCAGGACCGCTTGGTCCACATCCACGCCAAGGACGCGCGGGTCGATCGCTCGGCATTGGACCGGCACGGCATCATGGGCTACCCCAAACTTTGGCACACGCCCAAGGTCCCAGGAATGGGGGAGGTCGATTGGGGCCGTTTCTTCGGCGCCCTGACCGATACGGGTTACGACGGTCCCGTCGCGATCGAGGTGGAGGACCGGGCCTTCGAGGGCTCGCTCGCCAAGCGACAGGAAGCGCTTGTCCTCAGCCGGCGGCATCTCCTCCCGTATGTGGCCGGTTGAAGGGAAGGGGGCCCAGGCAATGGACGTCCCCGCCGCGCCGGCGCCCCGCTTGTCGGTACTCGTCCCGGTCCTTAACGAGGTCGCGAACGTCGGCACGCTGCATGACGAGCTCACGAAGGTCCTGGGGTCAATGGACCTTTCCTACGAGATCATCTTCGTGGACGACGGCTCGACCGACGGAACGCCCGCGCAGCTCGCCGCGATCCAGGACGCCGACCCCGATCATGTGCGTGTCGCCTTCTTGAAGCGGAATTGCGGTCAGACGGCGGCCCTCTCGGCCGCGCTCGACCTCGCCCGCGGCGACGTCCTCGTGCCGATGGACGGGGACCTGCAAAACGACCCGGCCGACGTCCCTCGCTTGCTGGCCAAGCTCGAAGAAGGTTGCGACGTCGTCTCCGGCTGGAGGCGTGATCGCCAGGACCGTTGGCTCACGCGAAAGGTCCCCTCTTGGCTGGCGAATCGCCTTGTGGCCAGGCTCTCGGGCGTCCCCTTGCACGACTTCGGCTGCACGATGAAGGCGTATCGGCGGAGCGTCCTGGAAGGGGTGCGCCTTTACGGTGAGATGCACCGCTTCATCCCTGTCTTCGCGATGTGGCAAGGGGCTCGCGTCGTGGAACTCGTGGTCAACCACCGACCGCGAACGGCCGGCAAGAGCAAGTATGGCCTTGGCCGGACGTTTAACGTGGTGCTCGACCTGATCCTGATCCGTTTCTACCAGAAATACGCCCAGCGGCCGATGCACTTTTTCGGCCGGTTCGGGCTCTGGTCCATCCTCTTGAGCGTCGTCACGTTCACACTCATGCTCTTCTACAAGTACCTGTACGACCCCCCCAAGACGTTCATCGAGACGCCCCTGCCGGCGCTCACGGTGATGTTCTTCGGCGGGGGCGTGCTGGCCATCTTGATGGGCCTTCAGGCCGAGATGGTGATGCGCACCTATTACGAGTCGCAAGCCAAGACGACTTATCTCCTTGGCGAGGTCCGACAGGGGAAGCGAACGCCTCTCTGACGCGACACGCTCTACGCGATCGGACTCATGGGGACGACCGCCCTCGGCCGAAGAATAGTCACGGTCGGCGCAACCCCCGGGCGCCTGACTCGGGAGAGCGTCTGGATGGTAGTCACCCGGAAGAGACCGCGCGCCCGCGCGCCATGGCAGGGCCTGGGCATGCTCGTCGTGATGTGCCTACCGGCCCTGTCGGTTCAGGCCCAGCAGGCGCAGGTGAATGTCGACGACCCGCCGGGATACACGGGGTCGCGAGGGAAACTCGGTCGTCCGATCGGCTCCTCGGGGGCCATTTCGACCGATGACAGCGGGCAGGGAGGCAACCCCATCGGCGGCCGGGTCGGGCCGTCGGTCAGTCGCGCGCCGGTGAACGCCCTGAACCCGCCTGGCGCCGTGAAGGGAAGGGACGCCAAGGCGAACTTCAAGGTTGCTGTCTCCCAGGCCATCCAAATCCCGGCCTATGGGGACCTCGCCGAAGCGCCCACTCCCGAGGTCCTGGGGCCCGCGGACGGCATGACGCTCGACATGGCGATTCAGAGGCTGATCGAGAGCAACCTCGCCCTCATCGCCCTCCGCTACGAAATCCCCATGGCCGAGGCCGACGTCCTGACTGCGAGCCTGCGGGCCAATCCCATCTTTTACGCCGACGCCCAGCTCGTCCCCTACGGACACTACAGCAACCATCGACCCGGCGGCCAGCGCCAGTTCGACGTCAACATCACGTATCCGCTCGACGTGACCTTCAAGCGCCTGGCGCGCATCGCCGTCGCCGATCGGGCCAAGCAAGTGACCGCGATGCAGTTCCAAGACTCGGTCCGCCAGCAGATCGACAATCTCTACACCGTCTTTGTCGACGTGCTCGCCGCGCAACAGACGCTGGCGTATAGCCGCGCCTTTTTCCAGGGGATCAGCAAGGTCTACGGTCGCACGGAAGAGCTCTTCAAGGCGGGCGCGGCGATCGAAGCCGACTTGCTCAAGATCAAGGCCCAGGTCGAACTGGCCCAACTTCAGGTCCGCGAGTCGGGTGAGGCGGTCGTCACGGCGAGCCGCAACCTTGCGCTCCTCTTGGACGTACCGCGCCAGTCGGCCGACGACCTTCACGTCCGCGCCTTCCTTCGTGATGTCCGGCCCATTCCCAGTGAGACCGAGGAACTCGTCCAGGTCGCCATGTCCAATCGGGCCGACATGCTGGCGCAGCGAATCGGGGTCGGTCGGGCCGACGCCGACGTGCGCCTCGCTGAGGCGAACCGGTATCCCGACGTTTACTTGCTCTACCAGCCTTACACGTTTCAAGACAACAGCCCATTCGGATTTAAGAGTGCTTACTCTTGGGCGGTCGGCTTGACTGCGACCCTGCCGGTGTACAACCGCAATCAGGGGAACATTCAGCGCGCGCGCATCAACGCGCATCAGACGCGCGTCGAGACGCTCGGTCTGGAGCGGCAGGTCGCTCACGAGGTGGAACAGGCGATCCGCGAGTTCAACCTCAGCCTGACCAGCGTCGTCGAGATTGAGAAAGAAGTCATGCCCGCGGTGCGCCGGGTGCGCGACACCGCCTTTGAAAAGTGGCAAGCCAAAGAGACGACCGCGATCGAGTACCTGGACGCACAGAAAGACTACAACGAATCGGTCAAGAGCTACCGCGACGCCCTGGTTCGGCATCGACGCGCGATGCTGGACCTGAACACGGCCGTCGGTGTGCGTCTGATGCCTTGACTTGCCCCGGTCCCCAGACCCAAGCGAGGGAGCCATTCGTCATGCCCGACGATCGCCGTCGCCAACGCGCGCGGGCCCGACTTCGTTTCGAGGTCCTGGAACGCCGCGACCTCCAATCGATCGTGCCGATGTTGATCAAGGCACCGACAACACCCGCGGTCCGGGCCGCCGACCTACCCGCGGGGAGCATTCCCACGCCCCATGAGGTCCGCCGCCAGGCCTTCTACGCCCGCTTCCCCGCCCGCTTCTACACAGGCCGGGGACGCTTCACCGACCAACGATTCCAGACGTTCCACCAGGGGGAGCAGAAGGGGCAATCCAACTTCTTCCTGGTATCGGAAATCACAGTGGCGACCGTTCAACCCACCGACCCGAACCAGCCGGTGGTGGGTCAAGCATATATGTTCGACCGCAACGCGTCGAACACAGGCAATGTCCTTGTGCTTGATTTGGTCAACGCGGGTCCGCTCGACAAATTCGGCCGGCCCACACGGATGACCTGGACCGTGAACGGCAGCGGCGGCGGCTCCTTCCAACAGGCGACCGGACAGGGAAAGCTCCAAATCCAGTACAAACCTGGAGGACGAACCAACGCACAGGTCTTGGACACGGGCCGCTCACTTCTGACCTTCCAGGGGTCCGTCTACTCGACCAACTTGTCGACGCTCCTCAGGTTTTGAGGGCGCGTCGCTTCCGGGCGCGCCACGTGCCGTAGCCGGTGCCGACGAGGACCAGGGCCCCCGCCAGGACAAACGTGGATGGTTCGGGGACCGAGGCCGCCGTGAAGCCATTCAAAGTGTAAGCCAGGTCCACACTTCCCGCGCCGACGAGCGGTCCCACGTTCTGAGGGCTTCCCCCTTGGCCCCAGCCATTCAACGGATTATGCCAGATGGCCTGACTTCCACTGACTGGTGTGTAGGTCCGCCAGAGCCAGCGGCTCGTCGTGGCGCCGTAGGGTCGATCAACCCAGGCCGAGACCCAGTACGTGCCCGGCGCCAAGAGCGCGCCGCCGAAGTTGAAATTGAGGTTTCGCGAGGCGTCCTCGGAACCGGTCGTGGACAGGATGGGTGCGGTCGTCGCGTTGGGTGTCGTGTAGATCCCGGCGTTGACGCCTGTGTTCGTCGGCAGTGACGGGTCGGGAATGTACGTCATCGTGCCGCTGTCGTACTTCAGGTCAAACCCGTACGCGGTGAACGTCGTGATGAACGTGGGCGCGGCGATCGTGAAATCGTCGAACGCCTGGCTGCGAAAGGTAGGGAAGTCCGTTGGGTTTTGGGAGTCGATACCGAGGCTTGTGCCGGGGGCCTGATTGACGATCTGGGCGGACACGGGGATAAGTGTGCCCAGACACCCCCAGAAGAGCACTGCAAACATCCAATTTCTCGTGCCCATCGCGGCAACTCCTGAGGGAGAACGGAGCGCGTCTCCATGTCTTCTTTTGAACAGAAGGGACGCACGACTGCTTGATCGAGCGACGCACGTTCACGAGTGTTACACTATGAGGGCCCGCGCCGTATGTCAACTTCATGGTCATTTGAGAAGACAGGGCGTTTTTTTGGGCCTGGTGTTTTTCGGCAACACAATCCACCGGTCGTGGGAGGGTCCGTGAGGTCGATGGCTTCCTCGTTGGGGCCGACCTCCGCGGCGCCGTCGGGCCAGGTCCCGTCGGGCCAGGTCCAATGAGAACTTGTCCGTCATGGTATAAAGGGTGGGGCCTCGCGGCGGGCGAGGGCCTGAGACTCGCTCCGGGACGGACCGTTTCGATGGCCAAGCATATTTTCGTGACGGGCGGCGTGGTCAGTTCGCTCGGCAAGGGCCTCACGTGTGCTTCGATCGGCATGTTGCTCGAGCATCGCGGCCTGCGGGTGCGCCTTCAGAAGTTCGACCCTTACATCAACGTCGATCCCGGCACGATGAGCCCCTACCAGCACGGCGAGGTCTACGTCACCGACGATGGCGGCGAGACCGACCTGGACCTGGGCCACTACGAGCGGTTCACCCACGCCCCCCTAACGCGCGACTGCAACTACACGACGGGTAAGATCTACCTGTCCGTCATCCAAAAAGAGCGCGAGGGAAAGCACTATGAAGGGAAGACCGTGCAGGTCATCCCTCACGTCACCGACGAGATCAAGGAAGCCATCAGGCGCCTGGCCGATGTCGACGTGGATGTCGTCATCACCGAGATTGGCGGCACGGTCGGCGACATCGAGGGTCTGCCTTTTTTGGAGGCCATACGCCAATTCCCGCTGGATGCGGGCCGCGAGAACTGCCTTTTCATTCATTTGACCCTCGTCCCATACCTCAAGGCGGCCGCCGAACTGAAGACGAAGCCGACCCAGCACTCGGTGGGCGCCCTGCGCCAGATCGGCATCCAGCCGGACATTCTCATCTGCCGGACCGAGCACTCGATCAGCGATTCCGACAAGGAGAAGATCGCCCTCTTCTGCAACGTCGAGCGTAAGGCCGTGATCGAGGAGAAGGACAAGGAGTTCAGCATTTACGAGGTGCCCCTGAGTCTGGTCCAAAACGGCCTGGACGACCTGATCGTGAAGCGTCTGGGACTCAAGGCGGGCCCCCTTCAGATCGACGACTGGCGCGACCTGGTGGACCGCCTGCGTCATCCTCAGAGCGAAGTGACCATCGCGGTCGTCGGCAAGTACATGCGGCATCGCGATGCCTACAAGTCGGTGTACGAGTCGCTCGACCACGCGGGCATCGCCCATCGCGCCCGGGTCATCGTCCGCCGGATCGAGGCGGAAGAACTCGACCATGAAGGCAAGGCCGAGCAGGCCTTGGCGGGGGTGGACGGCCTTCTCGTGCCGGGTGGTTTCGGCATGAGGGGCATCGAGGGGAAGATCGACGCCATCCGGGTCGCGCGGACGAAACGCATTCCTTTCTTTGGGATCTGTTTGGGAATGCAGTGCGCGACGATCGAGTTCGCCCGGCACGTCCTGGGCCACACCGACGCCAATTCCACCGAATTTAGTCAAGAAACACGTCACCCAGTCATCGCCATGATGGAGGAGCAACGCTCGGTGCAGGTCCGAGGCGGCACGATGCGCCTGGGGGCCTATCCGTGCGTCCTCGCTCCAGGCAGCAAGGCCCGCTCAGCCTACGGTACGGACTCGATTCACGAGCGGCACAGACACCGATACGAGTTCAACAACGCCTATCGCGACGAGTTCCAGAAGGCGGGTTTCGTCGCGACCGGGCTGAGTCCCGACGGCGAACTCGTCGAGATCATCGAGGTCCCCGAACATCCGTGGTTCGTCGCCGTGCAGTTCCATCCCGAGTTCCAGTCCAAACCGACGCGGGCCCATCCTCTCTTTCGCGATTTCATCGGCGCGGCCCTCGCCCGGCGCGAGGCCGTGAAGATGGCGGGAAAGGGCCGGTCCTCGGAGCGATGAGCGGCCCTCACGCCAGTGGCGCCGGAGCGGACCTTCCCCTGGCGGAACCTTCCGGTGGGCTGTTAGTCTAAGTCCCACAGAGAAAGCACCCTGGCTTGTCGCTCGGCCCCGCCCATGAGAATGGGCCTCCTCAGTCATGATCGAAGTTGACGCCCTTTCCCGTTCATACGGTTCGGTTCGGGCCGTTGATCGCCTCTCCTTCGCGATCGGCCGGGGCGAGGTCGTCGGTTTTCTCGGTCTGAACGGCGCGGGCAAGACGACGACGATGCGCCTTCTCACGACCTACCTCGCCCCCACGAGCGGCAGGGCGCGCATGGCTGGCCATGACGTCCTCGACGAGCCCCTTCAGGTGCGTCGCAAGGTCGGGTATCTCCCCGAGAACGTCCCGCTCTATTGGGAAATGCGCGTGCGGGAGTACCTCGAACATCGCGCTCGCTTGAAGGACGTTCCCCGGGGGCGCCGGCGCGGGGCGATCGCCGACGCCTTGCAGCATTGTCGGCTCGAAGAGGCCAAGGACCGCATCATCGGCCACCTCTCGAAAGGGTATCGGCAGCGGGTCGGCCTGGCTGATGCCTTGCTCCACGACCCCGACATCCTCGTGCTCGACGAGCCGACCGCCGGTCTCGACCCTGTCCAGGTGCGCGAGGTCCGCGAACTCATCCGC
>CALLYK010000495.1 GCA_937858365.1 uncultured Isosphaeraceae bacterium
CTTCGTCACCTCCGTGGAAGCGACAACGGCCAGGGCGACGCTCCCGCGCTCCTCGGTCGCGTTGATGTCGGCTTGTGTTTCACCGGCCCGGAGCGCGATGCGTCCGGCCCGCCAATTCTTGGGGAGTCCCGAAGCGGCACGCAGTCCAACCACTGAGGCGTCAAGGCGGGCACGGTCGCGGTGGATCGGCGCCTCGGTCGGACCGCTGATGTGTAGGTTGGCGAACTCGGCCGCGAAGCGACCTTGATAATTCTCGCCGTCACGCCGGTAATCGGCGGCCAGGCCACCACGCCCGGAGATTTGCACGCCCCCCATTTCGAGCAATTCGCCGAGCTCGTCCTGGACCTCTTTCAAGTCGATCTTGCCGGTGAGCTTCACGCCTTGTTCCAGGTCGCCGCTGGCGGTCGCGTCGAGGCCCGCCGCGTGGACGTGCAGCGACTCGACCGTGATCGTCCCGTTTTTGCGGACCACGCGCGTCTCGACTTTCGTGGGCTCTTTCAGCGCGATCGCATGTCCGTCTTCGGTCGCGCCCAGGTCGTCGATGTCGGCGATGGCCACAAGATGATCGGACCCTTCCCGCAGTTCGAGTTCGGCCAGCACGCGGACCTGTCCCCTGTCGATCCGTAAGCCCTCACGCAAGCGCATCGCCCGAGGAGCGAGTTTGGACAACTTGGCGAGGTCGATCGAACCGTCGAGTCGTGTTGGCGCATCGGCCGACGCGGGGACGGTGCCGTTCGCGCTGATCGAGCCGACCGGCGTGGTGACATCGAACTTGGCGATCGACCAGCCCATTGCGGTTTGGGCGACGTGTCCAACGGCCTTGACGCGATCAAAGCGAAGCTGGTCGCCGGCCAGCGCGGGACCATCGGCGACGAGAGACCCGAGCCCCACGTTCGCCTCAATGTCCCAAAGGCCGCGTTCCTGACGGACCGTGACCGTACCGTCCCACCGTCCTTTGATCTGCACGCCCGGCTGGCGGACCGCGATCGGCCAATCTTTAGCGGAAATGTTCGCGAAGACGTCTCCATACTCGGACTCGGCGTCAACGCTCGCCTGAAGTTCGATGGCGTGTGTCGCGTCGACGAGGGTTGCCGAAACGTCGATCGGCTTTCCAGGGGCGATTTGGACGGTCCCGTTGACCTCACGGGCCTCGAAGGGCGCGGCCAGTTCCGGACTGCGTACGCGGACCGAACAGTTTTTGAGGTCGACCACCAACGTGGGCGAAGGTACGCCCGAGGACGCTTGCTTGGCTTCTTTCTTCTTGAGGAGCGAACCAAGTGCGTCGATCAAGTCCACAGTGCCGTCGTCGCGTCGTTCGACGTCCAAGACGGCGCCATCAATGGTGATCTTGCCGAAGTCGCGTTGCGTGTTGAGAAGGCCGAGCAGTCCGCGGTCAGTCGTGATCGAGCGCGCGGCGAGCACGGGCTTGCCTTGCGGGTCGGTCAGACTGAGGCCGCTGACCTGGAGGGGGCCCGTCCATGAGAGGGCCAGTTCGTTGAGCCTGAGCTTGCCGGGGCCCATCGCCGAGTTTGCCGCGTTCACGAGCCAAGTTTGAACGAGCGAAGTACTCAAGACCCAAGGGGCCGCGACGAGACTCACGATCAGGCCGACGATGACGACGGCGAAGACCTTAAGGAGACGACAGCGCTTGAGCGGCGACGCGGTCGGCACTTCCGGCGTTTCGTCGGCCATGACGGGGCCTCCATGCTCCATGCTCCATGCAAGGGCCCCACCCGAGAGGCTGCGACAGCCGACCCCGGCGGCCCGACACGTCCCTTTTCGGTCGAGAACGGACATCTCTTTCAACTAATCGCAAACGGCCCGGTGAAACGACACAAAAGGGGGCAAAGGGCATCCGCTTCGATCTTGTGCTCACATCATTAGCTGTTGCCTCGACGGCTTGTTCCCGATGGCTGAGGACCCTCGTCTCCCTCATCGCGGGATCGACCCGAAGGGAGAAAACGGGAAGGGGGCTTTTCTTTCCACGGAAGTGGGCGAAGATGGACGTCGGTCGATTTCCGTGCGCGAGAGCATGCCGATGTCATCCCTGGAAGACCGCACCGATGACGAACTTCTTATTCATCTCCGTGACGAACCGCGCGTCCTGGCCATCCTGTTCGCGCGCCATCGGCCTCGTCTCTGGCGCATGGCCCAGCTCCGACTCGATCGCCGGCTCCTGGGCCGCCTCGACCCCGACGACGTCCTCCAGGAGGCTTATCTCGACGCCTCGCGACGCATCCAACACTTTCAACGTGAAGACTCGTCGTCGTTCTTTCTTTGGTTACGCTTGATCGTTGGTCAGACCTTGGTGGACCTTCATCGGCGGCACCTCGGGGCCCTGGCGCGCGATGCCGGACGAGAGGTCTCGATCGACCACGCCGGCCCGCATGCGCCTGAGGTCGATTCGGCGTCGATGGCCCTCGAACTGATGGGCCAACTCACGCCCGCCAGTCACGTCTTTCAGCGCAGGGAGATGTCACAGCGTATGCAAGAGGCGCTCGAAGGACTCTCCGCGACCGATCGAGAGGTCTTGGTACTGCGTCATTTTGAAGAGCTGACGAACAGCGAGGTCTCTCAGGTCTTGAACATCCAGGCCAAGGCCGCCAGCATACGTTATGTCCGCGCGCTGGCCCGGCTCAAGGCGGTCTTGGAGCGGGACCCCGAGTTTCACGAAGAGTCATGACTTGTGAACCAGGATGACTCGAGGACGCGATACACGCCGTCTTTCACCGAGGGAGACGACGATCGCGACGTCGTCGACCTTCTCGCGGACGAGTTTGTGGCGCGCCTACGTCGGGGCGAGTCTCCTTCCATCGATGAGTACGCGGACCGCTGTCCCGACCGGGCCGACGAGGTCCGGGCGATCTTCCCCACGATCGCGGCGATGGAGAAGAACAAGCCCCACCCGACAGCGGCCCTGCCTAGTGACGGCGTCGTCGGTGATTGTCGTCTGGTGCGCGAGATCGGTCGCGGTGGGATGGGCGTGGTCTATGAGGCCGAACAGGAGTCCCTGGGTCGGCGCGTCGCCGTGAAGCTGCTCCCGCGCACGCACGGCACCGACGATCGCCCTTTGCGGCGCTTCCTCCGCGAAGCGCGGACCGCCGCGCGGCTCCATCACCCTCATATCGTGCCGATCCACACGATTGGCGAGCAAGGAGGACAGCCTTACTTCGTGATGACGCTCGTGCCCGGCGTGGGACTCGACCGTGTCTTGCAACGGATTCGGCGCAGTGGGGCGAGAGGGACGGATGGCCCGTCGTTCGCCGATGATTATGTGGATACGCTGGCGTACTCGCTTCGGTCCGGACACTTCTCGTCCGCGAGCGGGTCGGGCCCAAGCAACCGAGCCGAGGCTCGTTCACCGCGAACGGGATTGTCGAGGCCCAACGACACAAACCAACTCGGCCCCTCCTACTGGCGCGCGATCGCTCGGGTGGGCCTGGCCGCGGCCGAGGCGCTCCAATATGCCCATGAGCAAGGTGTCTTGCATCGCGACATCAAACCAGGGAACGTGCTCTTAGATGCATCGGGTGGCGTCTGGGTGGCCGATTTCGGACTGGCCAAGGCACTCGGCGACGAGGACCTCAGCCGAACGGGAGACCTGGTCGGCACGCTTCGCTACATGGCCCCCGAGCGATTTCGAGGCTCCGCCGACGCTCGGAGCGACGTCTACAGCCTGGGATTGACCCTGTACGAGGCCCTGACCCTGCGACCCGCATTCGACTCGGCCGACCGCGTGAAGCTCCTCAAGCGGATCGCCGATTCCCGTCCTCCGGCGTTGCGCACACTCAACCCAAACGTCCCGCGCGACCTTGAGACGATCGTCCTTCGGTCGACCGAGCCCGACCCGGCCTTGCGTTATCCGACGGCCGGCGACTTCGCGAACGATTTGCGCGCGTTCCTGGAGGGCCGACCCGTTGGGCCGCGTCCTTCAAGCGCCCGGAGATTGCTGAGTCTGGCCCGGCGGCATCCGTTGGTGTCAGTCCTAGCGGTCTCGACCTTCATTTTGACCATTATCGCGGGTTATTTCATTCGTCTGTATGTGAATGCCCCCATTCGTCCTCCCTTCCCGCCAGAGGGCCCACACCCGTTCGAGCCGATGGGCGATCGACCGCCGCCGAAACGCGGGCCCCGCGATTGAGGGACAACTCGCGGGGTCGCCCCTCGATCAGGAGAGGCGCTTCGGCGTGATCGTCACGCACCCTCGTTTGAGGTCGAGCTTGAAGTCTCCCCCCGATCGACCGTCGGCGTCGCCGTCAAATGAGCGACCCAGTGAGTCACGCACACGCGCCGCGCGGATGGAGAGCCTCGGGAGTTGATTGAGTGTCACTGTCGAGGCGGGGACAAGGGTGATGGTCCGCGCCGTTGGCGAGTAGCTGATTGGCCGCAAGGCCACAAGGCGCGGTGCGCGTCCCCCGGTAATGAGTTGGTAGTTCGTCGAGGTGGTGACACCGGGCTGAGTCAATGCCCCACTGACCGAGACGACGACCCTTGTCACCCTCCCTTTCTGGTCGGTGGTGCAGACCTTGGTGACGATCACAAGTGGGGGCTGCACGGAAACCACAAACGAACGTTCGCCAGCGGCGCCCTCGTCGTCGGTCACTCGGACTTTCACGAGATATGAGCCCGATGTCGCGTAGGCATGCTTCAAAGTAAACGACTTGTCCGCTCGAAGCGTCAAAGGACGAAGTCCGGCGCCATCGCCGTAATCAACTTGTCCCATCCATTGGTCGGGACCTGGGTCCACGAACGTGCCGGAGAGCGTGAGGGGCGACTTGGCGACCAAGGTCACGGGGCCGCCCACGATCACCGAAGGCGTGACATTGCGGACCGTGAGCCGGAACGTTTTCACGTCGGCAAGTTCCGGCGAACCGCCGTCCGTCACGCGCACGGTCACAACGGTGGACAGAGGTCCGTCGAGGTGATCGGCCCGGAAGACGCCCGAGATGGGGTCGATCGTAAGCCCCTCGGGCGCTCCCGAGAGGATGCCAAAACGGAGGGTGTTGGCTGGAAAGTCAGGGTCGGTGGCCCTGGCCGTCAGGTCCAGGCGCCCCCCTTCATCGATCGTCTGATCGGCGATGGGCGCGAGGGCAGGGGCCCGGTTGACCTCCCGTACCGCGATGGTCAAGGTGCCCGTCCCGCTCCGGGACGGACTACCGGCGTCCGCGACAATCACTGGGACGTTGTAGGTCCCCGGACCATTCGACTCGGTCGTGGTCCAGGTGAAATACCCCAGGATCGGGTCGATCACCGCACCCGCCGGGGCCCCCGCTCCCAAACTGAAACGCAGAAGGGCGGGGGCGAATTCCGTGTCGCTCGCCGGCACGACAAGCTTGACGGTCGTCCCTTCGTCCACCGTGATTGGCGCGATTGTCGGGATCGTAGGTGCCGCGACGTTCGGGCGCCGACCCGCATTCGCGTTGAGGGACGTGAGGCCCGCGGTCGCCTCAATCGAGACGGGGACGTTCGCGGCCGTGCCCACGCCCTCAGCGAGGACTGGACCGCCCTTCACCACGATCATCGCCCAGCCGCCGTTGTAAACGATTTGCCGCACCCTGGTGCTGCCCAGGGCCTCGATCGTTTGAAGCCCTTGGACAACGTTCGGGTCGTTGAAGGGTTGGTTGAGCGGGTCGACGAAGCCACCTTCGTCGGTGACGGTCAGCGCGAGCACGGAGCCGTTGGGCAAACCGTTTAGGTAACTCATCAGAGGCGCGAAATTCGCGTGAGAGACCCAGGTATCAAACGTGCGAATTTCTTTGAATCTAGCACCCGTGTTTCCGTCCAGCAACGCCACCGTGACACCTCGTCCACCCGAGGCGCCTCCTTCCCGGTTAAACGCGACCTTGTCGTCCAATTCGATCGTGGAGATACTCCCGGATGTGATCTTGATCCTGGGGTTGGGATTGAGCTCGACCCCGGCGTAGCGGGACTGGAATCGGGCCTTCAGGACGTTGTAGACGTCGCGAGGCGCGCGCGTGCTGGTGACGAACCCGAAGTACTCCTCATCCAGATAGCCGTCGGGCTGTCCGGCGCTGGTTTCGTTGGATGGCTGCTGAACGCCTGGGTCCCCGTTTTTCCAAATCTCGTCCGACCATTCGAAGAGCAAGCCCCCGGCGGAAACGCCTGTGTCGAACTCCGCGGATAAGTTGAGGAGCGACTCATCCCAGAGTCTCGCGTCGAAGCGCGACTGCATCGTCGGATTCACCCCACCGGAACGGTGGTCGTAAGCGTCGGCGCCGAACTCGGAGAGGAACATGGGTTTGGTTGAGATCGACGCCCATTGCTGGAAGAGGTCACCGAAGGTCGATCCACGATAGACCTGAAGGCCCCAAACGTCCACGTCGGGCACCATGGTGGTGACGATCTCGCTCGTGTATGGCCCCTGAAGATACGGAAAAGCGGTGGGGCTCAACGGATGGATGCCGGGGGCGTGCGGGTCGATGATGGACGTGGCGACGGGATGGCTCGTGTCGAGGGCCTTGATCCTCCTCGCTGCTTGCTCGGTGAATTGTGCCGCCGCGTCGAGGGTGGAGAAGGTGCCGTAATACTTGTTCAAGTCCCATTCATTCCCCACCATCCACATCAGAATGGCGGGGTGGTCTTTGTAAGCGTTCACCACCTTGTCGATGTTGGCCAGGCTCGCGACCACGCCTTGGCTCGGCGAGTCCACGGTCATGACGACTTTGATCCCAGCGCGGTAGCACGCGTCGAGGACTGCGGTCGCATCGGGTCCTGTCCCGAAATCGTGATAGGTCCGGATGGTATTCACGCCCATCGTCCGCATGAGAGGGAGGTCGGTTTGATACCAGCGAGCGAACTCGTTGGAGAGTTGTGAGGCAGGCGCCCCGGCGGAATGAGGCGACCAATCGACCCCTTGCATTTCCAAAGCCAGCCGTGGCCCTAGCGAGCTGTCAGGGAAACGCTCGCGCACGAAGACGCGGCGGTCGCCAGTGATGACCGATACGAGGCTCGCACCGACCGGGACGGGGATGGGGTCTCCGTCCAGCAGGGCCCGTTTCTCGAGGGCCTCCAAGCGGGGCATTGCCTTGCGGCCAGGTTGTCTGGAACGAGAGAGAGAGATGGAGCTAGGCATTTCAGGTTTCCTCAGCCCAGGAATCAACTCAACTACTAAGGTCAGCCCCAGCGTAGCTCGAGGCCGGATCGACATGCAATACATGCGGAAGAAGCGAAGACGCCCCCCAGGGCCGGATGGCCTTGGCGCGCCCCGAGACCGGCTTCTGAAATTCTCCGCACTCCGAGACCTCATTCCTGCCGATGATGACCTATGGTCCTGAGAGGGGAGATTTCGAACGAAAGACCGCAATCGCGAGGGCGATCCCATGATCCAGGACCTCACCTATTACGATGAGGAGGTCTTCGGGCCCCTGGAAACCGAGCCGGAGTCGCCGACCATTCTGTTTCTCGCCTGGGTGGTTCGTGTCGCCTTGATGATATATGTCCTTCCGGCGGTCCTTCTGGTGCTCGTGTTGGGGGGCCTGGCCGCCAGTGCTCAAGTCGTCGGCCGCGCCGTGCGCTTCGTCTTCACGCGCAAGACGATCGCTCCGCCGGTTCCAGCGCGAGGTCCGTTGCCTCCGCCGTCTCCACATGCCAAGGCGAAGGGTCAACGGGTCAAGGATGGAGTTATGACGAGAGGATAGTGTCGTGATCACGCCTTCAAGGGGGCCACAGTGGATCGCCCCAGTGACACGGGGGCCGTGCGATCAGCGCGAGAAGCTCGGCAAGGTCCCGACGAGATCTGCCCCCTAGTCTTGCTAGCAAGGCCAACTGGCCTTCGCCGGTACGCGTTCAGTCGCGTCCACGGTTCTCGCTGAAACGGATGCCACGAGCATTTTTGGCCTTTGAACGTCCCATGAGTGTGCCGAAGCGACGAGGCACCTGATTCCCCGCCCCTTGCGAATGGCCCCGGCGTCCCCTAGATTGACGCGGACTCAAGCGTTTTCCCTCAAGGAGTCCGGCCGCATGGTTCGCCGCGCTTTGGTCCTCATCATCGCTTTCCTCGCCTCTTCCTTTCCCGTCTTGGGACAGGGCCTCGAATACGTCAAGGCCAACTACACAAAGTACGAGTATCGCATCCCGATGCGCGACGGCGTACCTCTTTTCACCACGGTTTACGTACCCAAGGACACGTCGCGCAGCTATCCCATCTGGCTCCTGCGCACGCCTTATAGCGTCGGGCCTTATGGCGTGGACCAATACAAGACCGACCTGGGCCCTTCGCCCCTCTTTGGAAAGGAAGGCTACATCTTCGCGTATCAGGACGTGCGCGGTCGGTGGATGTCGGAGGGGGACTTCGTCAACATGAGGCCCCACAACCCGAACAAGGGCCCCAAGGAGATCGACGAGAGCACCGACACATATGACAC
>CALLYK010000496.1 GCA_937858365.1 uncultured Isosphaeraceae bacterium
CTCCCAGCCTTCAAGGACCAGCCCCGCTTCGTAGCGTTCCTCGATGAAGTAGTCGAAGTGCGCTTTTTTGTTTTGGACGATGCTCATGGGCGAATTTTACCCGTCGCGGAATGGCCGATAATGCGCACGATGTTTGTTGCTGCCATTTCGTGATGCCTACCGTCTGCCGAAACCGCCCCAAGTTGCACTCCAAGTTGCACTGACCTCCGAAGTCGGCGCATTATTGCGCTTATGCGCGCCAGGTAGTCAAGTGTGCGTGTTTGGAGCGTGTCGAATGCCCACCATCATGAAACGGCGCAATTCGGACGGTTCTGCGTCCTGGATTTCTCAGGTTCGGCTCAAAGGCTTCAAACCGGCCGGCAGGGCCTTCCCCAAACGGCAGGAGGACGAGGAATGGGGCCGGAACCTCGAGCGCGAGTTGCGCAACCAGCGGGACCGCGGCGGCGTTCGTTCGGCGCCAGCAGTTGCGGCGAAGGCTTGGCCGGCGCGTTTTCCGGAAGCGTCCCGGCGCGCGCGAACGCGACCGCGTCGTTCCAGCCCGGCAGGCCGTTCGCCCAGAAGCCGATGCCGGCGATGCCGGCGCGCAGCGAACTCATGCCGCCCTCCCGAACACCAGCGAGCAGTTGTTGCCGCCGAAGCCGAAGGAATTGTTCATCGCGAACGCGACCTCGCGCTGCGCGTTGTCGAAGCGCAGCTGCGGGCCGTTGCCGGGATCGTGTTCGCTGCTGCCCAGCATGCCCGGCAGCAGGCCGTGTTCGAGCGCGAGCAGCGCGAACGCCGATTCGACGATGCCGGCCGCGCCCAGCGTGTGCCCGGTCCAGCCCTTGGTCGAGGACGCATGCAGCGACGGCGGGAACAGGGCCGCGACCGCGAGCGCCTCGACCTTGTCGTTGGCCGGGGTCGCGGTGCCGTGCAGGTTCAGGTAATCGATGTCGTCGGCCTCGAGCCCGGCGCGTTGCAGCGCCTCGCGCATCGCCAGCTGCGCGCCGAGGCCTTCGGGGTGCGGCGCGGACATGTGGTGCGCGTCGCTGGATTCGCCGTAGCCGCGCAATTGCAGCCCGCGTTCGCCCGGCGCCGCGCGTTCGAGGATGGCGAAACCGCCGGCTTCGCCCAGCGAAAGGCCATCGCGGCGCGCATCGAACGGCCGGCACGGCCGCGGCGACACCAGGCCGAGACCGAGGCACGGATCGATTCTCCATCCAAAAGCGCGTATCGCGCCAGGGGTCGCCAACCGGCGGCGCGTGACGCTTGGCAACCAGCGCCTCAACGAGACAAGCCGCTTCGACCAGGACAACACAAGCTGCCGTCGGTAGCAGGACCGCCGCGAGACGAATCACCAACCGTCGTCGGGCGCCTGGAGGTGCGAGTCGGACGGCCAAGCCTGCAATTCCCAGAACAAGTGCGAGTAATCCCAGGGCAATGTCCACAAGGCGATAACGCCCCAGCCGAAGGCACCGCGTGGAACGACAAGCGGGACCAGAAGGAGGTACACAGCGAGGGCCCAAAAGAGGACGAGCACCGCCCACCGAAACCGGATCGATCTGGTCGCTGGGACCCGATCGTAGGGACGGGGACACCTCGACTGATGTCTTCATCCCGACCACCGACCGGCCTCCGCAGTCTTGAATTGGGACCTAACGATCTCACCGACAATCGTGGGGAGGTCCTTGGTGAGGGCCCACCCTCTGTAATGCTCGCGGAGCTTCCGCAAGTCGCTGATGTAGCAAATGTGGTCGCCGCTACGGTTCTGTTCGACGTAGGTCCGCTTCAAGGGGCGACCGGTCAGCTCTTCGATCATCGCGATGCACTCGAGGACCGAGGCGCTGTTCTCGCGCCCCCCGCCGAGGTTGTAGACTTCGCCCGGTCGCGGGGCCAGTGCGAACGCCTCGAACGCGCCGATGACGTCCTCGCTGTGGATCTGGTCGCGGACCTGTTTTCCCTTGTAACCGAAGATCGAATAGGTCCCACCTGAGACGGCCACCTTCACCAGGTACGAGAGGAAGCCGTGCAGCTCGACGCCGGAATGCGCCGGACCCGTGAGGCATCCGCCGCGAAAGACGCCCACGTTCATACCGAAGTAGCGGCCGTATTCCTGGGCGACGATGTCGGCGGCGGCCTTCGAGGCCCCGAAGAGGCTGTGCAGACAGCGGTCGATCCGGCAGGTCTCGGCGATCCCGTGGAAGTCCTCGGGCCGGGCGTAGTCGTAGCGGGTCTCGGTCTCGACGAGGGGAAGTTCATTCGGGGCGTCGCCGTACACCTTGTTCGTGCTCATGTGGATGAACACGGCCTCGGGGCAATGTTGTCGGGTCGCTTCCAAGAGGTTGATCGTGCCGACGGCGTTCACGTCGAAATCGACCAGGGGGATGTCCTTGGCCTTGTCGTGCGAGGGCTGGGCGGCGCAGTGGATGATGAGGTCGAAGCGATGCTCGCGGAACACCCGAGCGATCGCGTCGCGATCACGAATGTCCACGGCCAGCGGTTCGAAGCGACGGGTTTGGGACTTGATGCGTTCCAAGTTCCAGGAGGTGTCGCCGCCCGGCCCGAAGAACTCGCGCCTCATGTTGTTTTCAAACCCGACGACGCGGTGTCCCAGGCGGTCGTAATGGACGACCGCCTCGGACCCGATCAGTCCGCCGGCCCCCGTGACAAGGACGATCTTCACGATTCTCTTCCTCTACGTGATACAACTGGCCGAGGCCATTCGCCCCGCCTCAAGCTCTGGCGTTCGGCAACATCATGGTGACCAGCTTCGCGAACCGTTCGGGGTCGACGACGATGTCCGACTGATTGTCCGTCGCGGCAAGCGTCCCCTGGACGCGCCCTTCCACGAGGTACCCGTACGATTGCCCCAGACATGTGGCGATCTTGTAGGTCGAGGCCAGGACGTAGGTCGGCTGGAACACTTCGAGGACTCGACAGCTGGGGGCCGCGAAAACGAGGTTGGCAAGTCCAGCCCCATGCCGGCCCGCCACGAATTCGGCCCCCTGAAAGAGCCGGACTTGCTCGAGGAACGAAGAATCCTCGAGTATCACAACTTCGAAGCCGTGGCGATCGAGGAAGGGTCTCAGCTCGGCCTCGTTGACGATCCGCCGGCCCCTTGCCGCGCGCCGGGAAACGTAAAGTCGCTGGCCAACTGGGTCCCCCCCCCGACAAGAATCGGTCGCGGAGCCACCGCAAGGCCGTCGGGTGAGGGCTCGGGTCGCCGACCAACGACGGGAGATAGCGGAACTCCGGTAGCAAGACGTCCGCCTCGAGCGCGACGACGCCCGCCTCGTCGATGCCCAGGGCGACCAGGCCGTCGCGCTGCCAGGGCCGGAGTGGCCCGTTCACGTTGACGTGGGCGTCATTCGCGGAGAGCGATTCAAGCGCCATCAGGCGCGGCATCGACTCCATGAGCCAGTGATAATAGTCGCCACCCCCGGAGCAGGCGATCGTGAAGGAGACCCCAGTAAGTCGACGCCCGCCTTTCAATCGGGTAGCACGCCAGATGCGGTTCCCAGGTAATCTCTCGCGTGGCCAGGTCGACTCGGCCACGATCGCGCCTCGCTCGATGACGACCGTCCCCTCCGGGCCGATGAAGTGTGGATCTCGCAAGACGGCCAGGAATGGCTCGGGCAGAATTGTGTGACGTTCGATCGTCAACTCACGGAGAATCGGTCCTTCGCCCGGGAGCGTCGCCGGGGCCGGCCTGACCACGGTGACTCGACCTTCCATTTCTACATAATGAGGGTACCGCGTTCGTTCCCGACGGTCGGGGCGCGACCTGATCTCGCTGGCGACATGGTCTCTCCAGCACGGGATCAGGTCATTTGGAGTGCGGAAGAGTTCCCAGGCGAACGGGGTCCTTCGGAGCAAGCCTCTGAGGATGATCGAGAGGCAGTCGAACACGCCGCGTATGGCGAGCTTCCTCGACAGGGGGAGCTTCGCGGCACATGGACGGACTCAACGAATGAACCGTGGTGCTCTTCGAGAGGCGGATGGCGTGGACGTCTTGTCAGACCGAGAAGGGCTGCCGCTCGCGATTTCCGGTCCTCAACGACGAGGCGCACGCGCGACCAAGGTGCTTGGCGGTCAGGCCGAGTCGCCTGTAAAGAGATCCAGTGTCAGGACCGTCCCCGCTTGAACGGCCGACCGGAGACGTCGGCCCAGGAGGAAAGACAGGAGGGTCGGGGGCAGCCCGGTGCCCGGTCGCCGGACGGCTAGATGCTCGGCAGTCAACACCGTCCCCGCAGCCAGTTCTCGTGCTGCGACAAGGCTCTTGCGTGCCACGCGGGCCGTCTCGCCCTCCGAAGCTGCGGGTTCCTTGCGCCCGTGACCCATAGCAGCCTCGACGGTGCGAATTCCCTTGATCAAGGCAGCAAGTTCGTCAGGCGTGAGCGAGGCCCGGTGGTCGGGCCCCGGAAGAGCGCGATCCAAGGTGAAGTGTTTCTCGATGACACAAGCCCCCAAAGCCACTGCGGCAAACGCAACCTCCAAACCTAGGGTGTGGTCCGAGTACCCGACCGTAAGGCCAAATGCCCTTTCCATCGTCTGCATTGCACGCAGGTTGCAGTCAGCGGGTTGGGCCGGGTAGTTGCTGACACAATGAAGTAGCACAACCGGCGGGGCTCCCGCCGCTCTGATCGTCCGAACTGCCAGGTCAACTTCACCGAGAGTTGCCATGCCCGTTGAAACGACGAGGGGGAGGCGGAACCGGGCCAAATGGGCGAGGTAAGGCAGGTTCGTGATTTCGCCGGATGGCACCTTGAACAACGGCACGCCAAGCGTTGCGAGAAAGTCCGCGCTTTCCTCGTCAAACGGGGTCGAGACGAACAAGATTCGCTCGCCACAGTACGACATCAGTTCTCGGTGTGCATCTTCGGATAACTCGAGTCGTCGGAGCATCGCATGTTGGGTTTCCCCAACAGCGGCTACCTCTTCCTGGTATCGGGCTTTTGGGGCATCGGCGACGACCAGTCTGTCGGCCTTGAACGTCTGAAACTTGATGGCGTCAGCGCCCGCTTCGACCAGGCGGGGGATCATCGGGCGAGGGGTGTCGGCGATGACCACCAGCATGTGCGTCTGCGCGGTCAGCACCTCACGCAGCTGGCTGATGTGTGAGGCGGTTTCGCCTGGCACCTGCGTCTGCTCGATGATGACGAGGTCGAATCGTTCTTCCTTGACCCGTTGCAGGCCGATCTTGGCATTGGCAACCACCGCCACGGGCTCGGCCTGTTCGCCACCCTCGGGGCCGCGCCGGGGTTTTTGATCGCGGTGGCGATCTTCGCGGTTCCCCCCTCGCAATGCGCGAAGAGGCGGTTACACTCCGCG
>CALLYK010000497.1 GCA_937858365.1 uncultured Isosphaeraceae bacterium
GCCTTCGTTGAAGATCCGGCCGAGGCGGTGCGGCAAGCAGAGTGGCTCATCACGGTGAAGAAAGTGAAGACGCTCTGCGTGCACGGCGACAACCCGCAAGCGGTCGCTTTCGTCCGCCGCCTCCGTCATGCCTTCCAGGAACGTGGCTACGCCATCAAACCCTGCACATGAGCCTCCTCGTCCTCGATCCCGGCCTTTCGAGCCGCCTGGTGGACTTCGGCCGTCCCAACAGCCGCGGCTTGGGCGTCCCCGTCGGCGGCGCGGGGGATCGCGCCGGCCTCATCCTCGGCAACGGCCTGGTCGGCAATCCGCCGGACGCCCTTGCCCTCGAGATCGCGCTGAGGGGCCCGACGCTTCGGGCGGATGCCGAAGTGGGGTGTGTGCTCTTCGGCGCCCCGTTCGACATGTCGACCGCCCGGCAAAAACCGCGCTCGGGCCGCACCTTCACCCTGGCGGCCGGCGAGGAGCTGCACATCACGGGGACGCCGACGGGCATGCGCGCCTATTTCTGCGTCCGGGGCGGCTTCGAAGCGCCTCTTATCCTCGGCGGTCACTCCGGGCTCGACGATGTCCGACGGGGCGATCGTCTCCGCTGCGCCGCGTCGCGCATCGATGTCACCACGCGCCACAGGGTTTCCATTGGCAGTCCTTCCTCGATGATGAATCCACAACTCAGATACAGCGGTCGCGCGCCGCTCATCGCGAGGTCGTTGAAGCGCCCTCCGAAGTACGGTTCAGCGACGACCGCCTTCCTCGCGAGGTCGATGAGGCTGATGGAGCCGACCCCGCGATTGGCGACGAAGAGGTGCCTGCCGTTGGGCGAGGCCGCCAGCGCGATGGGCACCCTGGCCGGTCTCGCTTCGTTGGGGCCTTCGGAAAAGACGATCGAGTTCAATCCTAGGAGGAGAGAAAGCATGACGGCTGGCCCCAGGGAGGGTCGTTGAGGGAGGACCATGATTGTGCCGCCCGCGCGACCTCTTTGCCAACGGGTCGCGCGGGGATTCAGTTTGGTTCGTCCACGTAGGGAGCGCCCAGGGCCACCCAGCGGCGGAAGTCGTCGATCAGGCGATCGGCCAGGCGGCTTCCGGGCGGCATCTGTGCGATCTCGCTGGAATGCTCCAGGACGTGAATCAAGAGGCTCTCGTTCGGCTTGCCCGAGACGATCGCGGGGCCCGAATCGCCCCCCTTGAGCAGCCGCTCGCGCGAGTCTAGGCGCAAGCCCGCCTTGGGCGCTTTGACCTTCGCCGAGTGGCATTCCCAGCAAGTCTTCACGAAGACGGGCCTCACGCTGGTCTCGTAGAGTTTTCGCCCTTCGGCCTCGCGATCATTACCGGCGTCCAGGCCCAACGTGAGCGCGCAGGTCAGAAGTCCGAACATCGCTTTGGTCATGCGATACCTCAAAGCTCGCAGGGGCCGTTTACAGAGGGCGGGTCGGTCCCCTATCCTGATGACCCGCTTGGCCGCTCTGTTTGAGGACCCAAGAAGGAGCAAGCTCCGTGCGGGACTCACGCGCATGGCTCATGGTCTCGTTCATCATGGCCTCGTTCCCCACGAGCACCCTCGCGGCCGACCGTCCCAACGTGTTGGTCATCATGACCGACGATCAAGGCTACGGTGACTTCTCCGCCCACGGCAACCCCGTGCTCAAGACACCTCATCTGGACCGTCTGCGATCCGAGAGCGTGCGCCTCGCCGATTTTCACGTCGCGCCGATGTGTACGCCGACGCGCGGTCAGTTAATGACGGGCGTGGACGCGGTGCGCAACGGGGCGACCTCGGTGACGGGCGGTCGCTCATTCCTACGACCCGGCATCCCCACCATGCCGGAGGTCCTTCGAGCTTCGGGGTATCGTACCGGCCTTTTCGGTAAGTGGCACCTGGGCGACAACTACCCGAATCGACCCATGGACAAGGGCTTTCAAGAAGCCTACTACCACTTGGGCTGGGGTTTCACGTCCGCCCCCGAGTTCGCCAACACGCTCTTCGACGGGCGGGCCTTCCACAACGGTTCGGCGGTGAAGTTCGACGGCCATTGCACGGATTTCTGGTTCGATCGAGCGATCGCCTGGATGCGCCAACGACACGCCAATTCCGAACCGTTCTTCTGCTACCTGCCGACCAACGCGCCACACGCCCCTCTGATCGTGGCCGACAAATACAAGGCCCCCTACCAAGGCAAGGGCCCGGCCGCCTTCTTCGGCATGATCGCGCAAATCGATGAAAACATCGGCAGAGTCGAGACCTTTCTGCGCGATACGGGATTGCGTGAGAACACGATCGTGGTGTTCCTCACGGACAACGGCGGCACGGCCGGCGTCTCGACCTTCAACGCCGGGATGCGCGGCGCCAAGACGACCTATTACGAGGGGGGCCATCGGGTCCCCTGCTGGGTACGCTGGCCCGCCGGCGCCTTGGGTGAGCCACGCGACATCGACGGGCCTACTCAAGTCCAGGACCTTCTGCCGACCCTGATCGATCTGGTCGGTTCGCGGGCCCCTCAGGGGGCCCAATTCGACGGCTTGAGTTTGGCCGACGTCTTGCGAGGACGTGCCGCCAAGGTGCCTGATCGGATCTTTGTGGTCCAATACAGTCGGGCCAAGTTGGAGAAGTGGCAGTGCTGTGTCGTGGCCGATCGCTGGCGCCTCGTGAACGGTCAGGAGTTGTACGACCTTAGCGCGGACCCAGAACAGGAAGACAACGTCGCCGAAAAGCAGCCGGAGGTCCTCGGTCGCCTTCGCGACCATTACGAGAAATGGTGGGCTGGCCTCGGTGACAAGGTGAGTCAATTTGTCCCGATCCAACTCGGCACGATGGAAGCGCCCGAGGTTTGGCTCTCCAGTTCGGACTGGCAGGACGTCTACGCCGACAACGCGGGTCACGTCCGACACGCTGAAGGCGGCCCGCGCGGCGGCCCTTGGAACGTGAACGTGATGCGCTCGGGGGAATACGAAGTGTCCCTGAGTCGTTGGCCTCGCGAAGTGGACAAGCCCTTGACCGACGCCTACGACGTCGACGGACGTGCCTTGCCGATCGCGCGCGGTGTCTTGACAATCGCCGGACAGGAACTCGCGACCAAGGCCGCGGCAGGCTCCTCGTTCTTGACCTTTCGATTGCGGCTGCCCGAAGGCCCCACTCAGCTTTGCGGCTGGTTCCAGGACGAGAATGGCCAAGACCTTTGCGGCGCCTTCTACGCTCAAGTCCGCCGACTCGATTGACCCCCCTAACCCAGAGGACTCGATCATGCGTCGCTCTTTCGCCCTCGCCTTGGTACTTCTCGCGTGCGGCTCGTTTGCGTTGGTCGCGGCAACCCGACCGACCCCCGCCGGACCGCAACTGGCCCACATGGTCTTCTTCACGCTCAAAGACCACTCGACCGAATCACGGTCCAAGTTCGTGGCCTCGTGCCTGAAGTACCTCTCGGGACACGAAGGGACCGCTTACTTTTCGATCGGCACGATCGCCGAGGACGTCGAAGAGCCGGGCGTGAGCGTCCGCGACTTCGACGTGGCCCTTCACCTGGTTTTCGACTCGAAGGAGTCGGAAGCGAAATACCTCAAAGACCCGCGCCATACGAAGTTCGTCGAAGAGAACCGTCCTTTCTTCGAGAAGGTCCGCGTTTTCGACACGTATGTGGCGCCGATGCCCAAGTAGGCCTTCCGTTTCCATCGGTAGGCGACAGTCATGCCCTTGTTGACCCTTCGCTCGGTCGGGCTCGCGTTCGGCGGTCCCGACCTATTTGACGGTCTCGACTTCTCTCTGGATCGTGGCGAGCGGGTTTGCTTGCTCGGTCGCAACGGTGAGGGGAAGAGCACCCTCTTGCGCGTGCTCACGGGCGAACTCGCTCCGGATCGCGGCGAGTGCCTGAAGCAGCAAGGACTGCGCGTCGCGCGCCTTCCCCAAGAGGTCCCAGACGGACACGGCGGCACCGTGGCCGACGAGGTAGCCTTCGGCCTGGAGGACGCCGACCATCATCAAATCGGCGCGGCAGACCATCGGGTCCTCGCGGTCGTCTCGCGCGTCGGCCTGGAGTCGGACGCCATCTTCGAGGGACTTTCCTCGGGCATGAAGCGGCGGGTCCTGCTGGCGCGAGCTCTCGTCAGCGAGCCGGACGTTCTCCTGCTCGACGAGCCCACGAACCATCTCGATGTCGACGCGATCGACTGGCTCGAACAGTTCCTCATACGCTCAGGTGTGACGCTCATATTCGTTACGCACGACAGGGCCTTCCTCGCGCGTCTCGCCACGCGAATCGTCGAGCTCGATCGCGCGCGGCTCTACGATTGGGCCTGCGACTATCCCACCTTCCTCAAGCGCAAGGAGGAATTGCTCCACGCCGAGGCGCGACAATACGCCCTCTTTGACAAGCGCCTCGCACAAGAGGAAGTCTGGATTCGCAAGGGGATCGAGGCCCGGCGGACGCGCAACGAGGGGCGCGTGCGGGCCCTCAAGGCGATGCGCTCCGAGCGGGCGAAGCGCCGCGAGCGTCAAGGAACGGCCAAGCTGCAAGTGCGGGAGGCCGAGCGCTCGGGCATGCTCGTGTCCGAGGCCAAGGATGTGAGCTTCGGCTACGGCGAAAAAGACGTGATCATCGGCCTGACGACCGCGATCTTCCGCGGCGACAAGGTGGGGATCATCGGCCCGAACGGCTCCGGAAAGACGACCCTCATCCGGCTATTGCTCGGCGACCTGGCGCCCCGTTCGGGAACGGTCAGACAGGGCACGAACCTGGAGGTGGCATACTTCGACCAACTCCGGGCCTCGCTGGACGATGAGAAGACGGTCCAGCAAAACGTCAGCGAATACGACACGATCTCCATTGGTGGTCAAACGCGCCACGTCATCGGCTACTTGCAGGACTTCCTCTTTCCGCCCGATCGGGCCCGCACACTCGTGCGTTTCCTCTCGGGCGGCGAGCGGGCCCGTTTGCTCCTGGCCAAGCTCTTCACGAAGCCCGCCAACGTGCTGGTCCTCGACGAACCGACCAACGACCTGGACATTGAGACGCTGGAGCTTCTGGAGTCACTCCTCGTCGAATTCAGCGGGACCGTCTTGCTCGTGAGCCACGACCGGGCCTTCCTCGACGATGTCGTCACAAGCACGTTAGCGATCGATGATCAAGGTCGAGTGAAGGAATACGACGGCGGTTACACCGATTATCTGCGTCAACGTCCGACTGAGGCCGCGAGGACAGTCGACGCGACCGTGCGGGCCCCTGCCGTCTCGTCCTCGGAGAAGCCCCGCAAGTTGAGTTTCAAAGAGAAGCGGGAACTGGAGGAACTGCCCGCTCGGATCGAGAAACTGGAGACCGACGTGAGTGCCTTGCACGACGCGATGTCGTTACCTTCGTTCTACAAAAGGCCCGCCGCGGAGATTGCCGAGACGAAGGCCGCGCTGGAGAAACTGGAATCGGAATTGCTCGACGCGTTCGCGCGTTGGGAGGCGTTGGAGGGTCGCGAGGCTTGATCGCTCAGGGCCGCTCCCAACGGATGATGAGGCCGCCTTCACCGACTCCCCAAGTGACCGATCCCTCGGAACTGCCAAGCGCGTGCGCGCCTCGGTCCGAAACGCGCTTCCAAGAGGCCCCGTGGTCCTCCGACAAGTCGGTGCCGTTGGGGCCGGTCGTGATGATCCGGCACCTTGAGGAAAGGGGACTCGGCGCAGGGGCGAAGACCACCGCGGAACGAAAACCACTTAGGTCCGACCCATCGTTCGAGCGGTCGGCTTCCCACGTCCGTCCGCCGTCGCTCGTGAAGGCCAGGTTGTGTCCCACGGCTTCCGGCTTCAGGTAGTCGCCACCGACGGCCACACCTTGCTTGCCATTCAGAAAAGCCAGTGAGAAGATGCCGGCCGATGGCGCGCCGGCCTTCACGGGGGTCTCGTGGGCGGTCCAACTCTTCCCCCAATCGTCCGAGCGGAAGACACGGGCCTTCGCGGCACCCCCCGTGCCGAACCAAGCCTTGCCTTCCGGCCCGACCACGAGGCAGGTCCCGCTCGCCGCGAAGGCCCCTTCACCGGGTAGCGCCTCGGGCATCGTCGCGGCGTGAACGCGGTCCCACGTCCTGCCGCCGTCGTTCGTGCTCAGGAGGGTGAAACGCCCGGCCACCGGGTCTCCCAACGCAAGTCCGCGATTCGGTCCCCAGAATGCGAGGGCATCGAGGAAACCGTCGGCGTCCGGGTTCGTGAAGGACCGCCTCCAGGAACGTCCTCCGTCCAGGGTCTCGTAGATGCGTGACTTCTCACCGGGGCCGATCGTTAGGGCGAACGCATGGTCATCGCCGAATGCCTCGATATCGCGGACGTCGAGGTCGGTCCCCTCGCTCGCGGCGAGCGAGACGTTCCGCCAAGACTTGCCGCAGTCGTCGGTGCGGACAATCGCCCGCTCCGAGCCGCTCGCCCAAATGGTCCGTTCGTTGACGACCGAGACGCCCCGCATACGCGACTTCGTGCCGCTTTCTTGGACGACCCATTGCGCGAACGCCGGTCCCGAAACAAGCGATAGAGGCGCAACGGCCGCAGCGAGAAATGTGGTATGCAGGAACATGGTCTTCGCCCCTTCGCTCTTGTTTCGCGCCGTCCGCTCGCCCATGCTGGTGGCGAGGTCCACCTCGCCGATGCCCCTTCGTGCAACGCCAGCCAGGAGACGCTCCGATGAACTCTCCATCCTCTCGGACCACGCGACGCCAATTCGGTCGGACGGTCGCTGGAGGCGCACTGGCGGCCTTCGCGGCACCGGCCATCTTGCGCGGCCGCAACCTCAATGACAAGCTCCGAATCGCCATCATCGGTAGCGGCGGCCGAGGCGCTGCCAACCTGGGCAACGTGTCGGGAGAGGACATCGTCATCCTCTGCGACGTGAACCTCAAGGCGATGGCCAAGCCTGGCGAACAGTACCCAAAGGCCCGGAAATTCCAAGACTTCCGCAAGGTCTATGACCACGCCAACGAATTCGACGCGGTGATGGTCTCCACCACCGAGCACACCCACGCCTTCGCCACACTGCCCGCGCTCAAGCTTGGCAAGCACGTTTATTGCGAGAAGCCCCTCACGCACAACGTTTACGAAGCACGTGTCATTCGCGAGGCCGCCGCGAAGGCGAAAGTCGTCACTCAGATGGGGACCCAAATCCACGCAAGTGACAATTACCGACGTGTCGTGGAATTGATCCAACGCGACGCCATCGGTCCGGTGCGCGAGGCCCATGTCTGGGTCAATCGCGCCTGGGGCCTGCAATCGCCCGAGGCCGCCAAACGCAACGACATCGTGTCTGTGCAAGACCGACCGACCGAGGTCCATCCGGTGCCTGAAGGGGTCGACTGGGACCTCTGGCTCGGCCCCGCTCCGGCCCGTCCCTACAACGACGTCTATCTCCCCGGGCCGAAGTGGTATCGATGGTGGGACTTCGGCAACGGCACGATGAGCGACCTGGGCAGCCACTGGGTGGACCTTCCCTTCTGGGCCCTCAGGCTCGACGCGCCGCTCACGATCGAGGGCCTCGGTCCGCCCGCGCATCCGGAACTGGCCCCTGCCTCGCTCAAGGTCGTGTACGAATACGGCCCGCGCGAAGGCATGCCGCCCGTGAAGGTCACCTGGTATCAAGGGGAGGAAAAGCCCGAAATCTTGGCGTCCGGTGCCGTCCCCAAGTTCGGCAGCGGCGTCCTGTTCGTGGGTGATCGTGGCATGTTGTTGGCCGATTACGGCAAACATGTGTTGCTGCCTGAAGACCGCTTCAAGGACTACCAGCGCCCCGAGCCATTCATCCCCAAGTCGATGGGGCACTGGGCCGAGTGGGTCCACGCCTGCAAGACCGGGGCGCCCACGACCTGCCACTTCGACTACGCCGGCCGTCTGACCGAGGCCAACCACCTGGGCAATGTGGCTTACCGAGCGGGGCGCAAGCTCAACTGGGACGCCGTCAACATGCGCGTGACCAATTGCTCCGAGGCCGACCCGTATATCCGTCGCGAATATCGCAAGGGCTGGACCCTGGCCTGATCGGTCCCTGGGACGATTGATCCATGCTGGAACCATACATCGACGCCCATAGCCACGTCTGGACACCCGACGTGGCCCACTATCCCCTGGCGGCCGGCTTCAAGGTCGACGACATGAAGCCGCCCTCCTTCACGGCCGATGAGCTGCTCAAGCTCTGCCGCCCCTCGGGTGTCGGTCGGGTCAATTTGATCCAGATGAGTTTTTATGAGTTCGACAATTCGTACATCTTAGACATGATTAAGCTGTATCCCGATCGTTTCGTGGGCACGGCCATCGTGGACCCGCTCTCCCCGGCCCCGGACAAGGCGATGGCCGCGCTACGACCGAAAGGTGTCCGCGCCTTCCGGATCCAACCGAGGTATGGCAAGGCCCCTCCCGCCCGTTGGCTGGGACCAGCTGGTTACGACGCGATGTTCGCCGAAGCGGCCCGAACGGGGGCCGTGCTGAGTTGCCTGATCGACCCCGACGGTTTGCCCGAGGTCGATCGGATGTGTCGCAAGCACCCCGAGTCGCCGGTCATCATCGATCATCTTTGTCGAATTGGCGTCAACGGGATGATTAGGGATGAAGATGTGGAGTTGCTTTGCTCGATGGCCAAGCATCCCAAGGTGCTTGTGAAGGTTGGGGCCTTCTACGCGTTGGGGAAGAAGTCACCGCCCTACACGGACCTCGTCCCGCTGATCGAGCGCGTGGTCCGCGCGTTCGGCGTGCGTCGTTGCATGTGGGAAAGCGACTGCCCCTTCCAAGTGGTGCAACACAAGTACGACGAAAGCGTGGCCCTGGTCCGCGACCTCATGCCGGCGATGTCGCCCGCCGATAAGGCCTGGCTCTTGGGCAAGACGGCCGAGAAATGGCTCTTCACCGCCTGAAGTACACCCGGTAGGACTCGAACCTACAACCTACGGTTCCGAAGACCGTTGCTCTATCCAATTGAGCTACGGGTGCGTCCGTGTGATCTTAGCCATCCCAAGGTCGTGTCTGCAAGATTGTGGCTTCAGCGTTCCCAGCCCACGGGCTGCGTCCAGGCTTGTTCGTGCTGGTTCGGCTGCATTGGGTTCGCGGGCGATCGCGATGATGTTACCACCGCTCGCACGAAGAGTTCGTCTCCCGTGAGCTGATAGGTCGCCGTCAAGCCCTCCACCTTGAGCAAGACCTTGCCCACGTCTGACGAGTAGCGACTCGTCACCGGCAGCGGCCGGCCCTCGGATCCCAGGACAGGCTTGCGCGAACGGTCGTAGTCGCGCGGGGTCCCTCGGAACTCGATCGTGTAGCTCGTTTCGGGCGCCGGCTCCACTTCGAGCGACAATCGTCGCGACGCCGGGTCGAAGTTTAGCGAGCTCAGTTCAACACCTGTCGATGCGTAGAAGGCCCCGGCGTTGAGTGCTCGAATCAACGCCTCGGGTGTCAGGTAGCGACTTCTCACCATGATCCAGCCTCGTCCGGGCGATGGTCCCCGCCGATCGGTGAAGTTGTGGGCGTCGTCGCTTGCCAAGCCGAGG
The DNA here is from genome assembly GCA_937858365.1 of uncultured Isosphaeraceae bacterium. Lineage (GTDB taxonomy): Bacteria > Planctomycetota > Planctomycetia > Isosphaerales > Isosphaeraceae > CALLYK01. The sequence goes on from CALLYK010000497.1 coordinate 9,492, forward strand.
ATCGGTTGGGCCTTCAGTTCGCTCAAGCGCAAGGTGTTGGCGATGTCCCAGAGTCGGTCCACCGGCGCGTGGATGCCGTCGCCGCGATTGTGAGTGAGCGGGTGGCCGTTGAAGAC
>CALLYK010000498.1 GCA_937858365.1 uncultured Isosphaeraceae bacterium
TCAATGCCGTGCCTTCACGCGTGACCACCTGTTCGAGCATCGTCCGCACGCTGACCGCGGTCCTCGGCGACATCACTTGATAGACCTGATGCGGTTCAGCCCGCTTCAATAGCGATACCGCCGGTACTTTGCCGTCGGCGGCGAACGCCAGATACGCCCGCGCCAACTGCAAGGTGGACGTCGACAGCCCATATCCGAACGACAGGGTCGCCTGTTCAAAATGATTCCAGCCGCGATGATGGGGCAGGCGCCCGGTCGCTTCGCCCGGAAAACCGGTATCCAACGGCTGGCCGAAACCGAGATTATTGTAGAACGCGAAAAACTTCGGCGGCGGGATCAACAATGCCGGCGACCTGATGCGCATCGTGACCGGCGAGGACGTCGGCACGGTGGTTACGAACGACTGACAGGGGGCTGGCATGCTCGATGACCTCAAGAAAGACGCCGTTGCGCGCATGACGAAGTGCGTGCAGACCTTCCAGGCCGACCTGCGCAAGCTGCGCACCGGCCGGGCCCACCCCAGCCTCGTGGAGCACCTGAAGGTCGACTACTACGGTTCCGAGGTGCCGCTCTCGCAGGTCGCGAACATCACGATCGAGGATGCACGCACCATCGCGATCACGCCATGGGAGAAGACCATGGTGCAGGTGATCGACCCGCCAAATGTTCCTCGGGTCATGGACTATCAGCGACTCCTATCGGACAACTCTTGGACCGGCCGGTTGCTGACACCCCGTGATCGTCGTGCCTGGTGGTCCGGACGGATCGCCTGGTTTGCCGCCGGCGTTTTCCTCGTTTCGGCGATCGTGGGCCTTGTTCGCCATCATCGATCTCGTTCAAAAACCGGGTCCCCGGGTCTTTCCGTATTCGTAGTTCATCCTCACCCCTGAGGGGCCGTCGCGGCCGTCCCGTTGAAACATCGGGTGGTCGATGGGTCTTGCCATCCTTTTGTATGATGAGAGAAGGCCGTCGAGCGATCGGATCGATGGCCCAGACTACGTCTTCTTGGCTTGGAGCATTCCTCATGATGCGTCACACCTGGTGGGCGGTCTTCGCCGCCGTCGCTTTCCTCGGCTGCGACACCAGCCCGCCCGTCGCCCCCGCGCCCGGCGGACCCAACACGTCCTCCACCAGCCCCGACCCGGCCTCGAAGGTCGAAGGCAAGATGGGCCCGGCGGTCACCCTCACCGACGCCGAGGTCGCCAACCTCAAGAAGCTGCCCGAAGCCGACGCCAAGCTGGCGCTGGAGCAGAAGATCTGCCCGGTCAGCGATGAGCACCTGGGCTCGGGCGACATGGAGCCGGTCAAGGTCACCGTCGAGGGCCAGACCGTCATGCTCTGCTGTGAAGGCTGCAAGGAGACGATCGAGAAGGAGCCGGCCAAGTTCCTCGCCAAGATCGGCAAGGGCAAGTAAGGCCCACCATCGCTCCCCTGGCGGTTTGATCGGCCCCTTGATAAGATCAAGTCCTGTTCAGAGTGAGGGGGCCTCGACCCACCTCGTGAAACCCATGACGGCCCGCCCGAGACTCGGGTGGGCCGTCCGGTTATTTCCGGCCTTCCGGTCGGTCCTCCTCCCTTGACGCGGCGGTCCCTCTCCCGGCCCGCCTCCCGTCGGGGTTGGCCCGCTCCGCTTGTTCGAGAGGCCGACCCTTCTCGCCCGCCCACGCGCGGCATCATCCCCACCGCATTCGGGAGCTACCTTTCCAGCCATGTCCAACACAGCCCGCCAAAACGCGATCAACGCCGTCACCGCCTGGCAGATGGACGGCACCAACTTCTACGAGGACCAAGACGTCCGCGAACTCTTCGGCGAAAACGTCTTCTCCGAAGAAGTGATGCGCTCGGCCTTGCCTGAACACGTCTTCAAGGCGATCCGCAACACGATCCGCAAGGGACAGCCCCTGGACGCGTCCGTCGCCGACGTCGTCGCCACGGCGATGAAAGAATGGGCGATGGAGAAGGGAGCCACGCACTACACCCACTGGTTCCTGCCCATGACGGGCCTGACCGCCGAAAAGCACGACTCGTTCCTCGTGCCCACCGACTCCGGCCGCGTCATCGCCGAGTTCAGCGGCAAGGAACTTGTCCGCGGCGAGCCCGACGCTTCCAGCTTCCCTTCCGGCGGCATCCGCGCCACGTTCGAGGCCCGCGGCTACACCGCCTGGGACCCCACCAGCCCCGCCTTCATCCTTGAAAGTCCCAACGGGACCACCCTCTGCATCCCCACTGCTTTCTGCTCGTGGACGGGCGAGGCCCTCGACAAGAAGACCCCGCTGCTCCGCTCCATGGACGCCGTCAGCAAGCAGGCCGTGCGCATCCTCAAACTCTTCGGCTCCGACGCCTCCCGTGTCCACGCCACCTGCGGCCCGGAGCAAGAGTACTTCCTGATCGACAAGAACTTCTACTTCGCCCGGCCCGACCTCCTCAACGCCGGCCGCACGCTCTTCGGCGCCAAGCCCCCCAAGGGGCAGGAGATGGAAGACCACTACTTCGGCTCCATCCCCGAGCGCGTTCTGGCTTGTATGCAGGAGACCGAGCATGAACTCTACAAACTCGGCGTGCCGGTGAAGACGCGCCACAACGAGGTCGCACCGGCGCAATACGAAATCGCGCCCATCTTCGAGAACGCGAACGTCGCCACCGACCACAACATGGTCGTCATGGAAACGATGAAGCGGGTGGCCGGCCGCTACGGGCTTCAGCTCCTGCTCCATGAAAAGCCGTTCGCCGGTGTGAATGGTTCCGGCAAGCACGTCAACTGGTCACTTTCGGACGACCACGGCAACAACCTCCTCAACCCCGGCCACACGCCCCACGAGAACGCCCAGTTCCTGGTCTTCCTCGCGGCCGTGCTGCAATCCGTGGCGCGGCACGGGGACCTGCTCCGCGTCTCGATCGCCTACGCGGGCAACGACCATCGCCTCGGCGCCAACGAGGCCCCGCCGGCGATCATCTCGGTCTTCCTGGGCGACATGCTTCAAGACATCGTCGAACAGATCGAGAAGGGGGGCGCCAAGTCCACCAAGCTCGGCGGCACCATGAAGATCGGCGCCGACGTGCTGCCCACTCTGCCGCGTGACGCCGGCGACCGCAACCGCACGAGCCCATTCGCCTTCACGGGGAACAAGTTCGAATTCCGGGCCGTCGGTTCGAGCCAGGCGATCGGCGGGCCGAACGTCGTCTTGAACACGATCGTGGCCGAGAGCCTCGACGAGATGGCCACCGTGCTGGAAGCGGCCGTCAAGGCCGGCAAAGACCTGAACGCCGAGATCCAAACGCTCTTGTCCAAGATCGTGGCGGGCAGCAAGCACGTCATCTTCAACGGCGACAATTACTCGGAGGAATGGCACCGAGAGGCCGAGCGTCGCGGCCTGCCCAACCGGCGGAACACGGTGGACAGCCTGCCCGACCTGATCACGCCCAAGGCGATCGCCCTCTTCGGGAAATACGGTGTGCTGAGCGAACGGGAGTTGCACTCGCGGTTTGAGATCCACGTCGAGAACTACAAGAAGACGATCGCGGTGGAGTCGCAGCTCACCCTGCAAATCGCGAGTCGGATGGTATTGCCGGCCGCGATCCGCTACCAAGGGCAAGTGGCCGAGTCGATCGCCCACGTCCGAGCGGCCGGGACGACCGTGCCCAAGACGCAAACGGCCTTGCTGGGCGAGTTGACGCTCACCATCGAGGAACTGCAATCGGCCATCGACTCGCTGGGCGAAGTGATGGACGAGCACCCGGAAGGAGACACGCTGGCGCACGCGAAGTACGCGCGCGACGTGATCATCCCGGCGATGAACGCGGTGCGAGTGGCGGCGGACAAGCTGGAAGGGATCGTCGCCGACGACCTCTGGCCCCTGCCGACGTATCAGGAAATGCTGTTCATTAAGTAGTCTTTCGCCTTTATGGCACTGGTGGATTCTCCACCAGTGCCGGCATCATAGCTCATGACCGCATTTGTGAATATACTGTATCATCTCGGCAAACACTTCCGAGCAATGTCCATGGGTCGCCCATCGCCACCTCGTTGTGGCGAAATCGGGCCGCTCACTCCCACGGGGCCTTGGGCGATTCGATCGGCCCGAAGACACGGGCGCATGGCGGCAACGCATCGAGAAACTGACGTCCGTACGGTTTCGTCACGACCCTCGGGTCCAGCAACACGACGATCCCACGGTCGTTCGCCGTGCGCACGAGGCGGCCGAACCCTTGCTTGAGTTTGATGATCGCCTCGGGCATTTGGTGTTCCCCAAACGGGTCCCCGCCGCGACGCTTGATCGCCTCCAGTCGCGCCTCGAGCAAGGGCCGATCGGGCACGCTAAACGGCAATCGTGTAATGATCACGTTGGAAAGCGACTCACCCGGCACGTCCACCCCTTGCCAAAACGTGTCGGTCCCGAAGAGCACACTATGGATGTCCGATCGGAAGGCGGCCACCAAGCGCGACGTGGGCATTCCCTCGCCTTGCGTGAAGAGGTGGACCTTGTTTTCCTCGAACCAAGGGGCCAGGGCCTTCGCCGCTCTCTGGAGCATCCGGTACGACGTGAAGAGGACGAATGCCTTCCCCCCCGTTTGGTCGAGATAGCGCGGGATTTCCCGGATGACGGCCTTCTCGAATTCGTCGGCAGAGGCCGATGGGTCGGGCATGTCCTTGGCGATGTGGAGCGTCACTTGCCTTTCGAAATCGAACGGGCTGCCGACTTGGAGCGTCTCCGGTGACTTCAAACCAAGGCGACGAGACATGAACGCGAAGCCGGAGCGCGTTCCCGCGCAGAGCGTGGCCGACGTCAGGACGCACGTCTTCACACGTGACCACAAGACCTTGTTCAAGACGGGCCCCACGTCCAAGGGGGCCGCCATGAGCGACAAGCGTTGCCGGCCGACCGGGCCTTCCAGGTCCATCCAGTAAACCGAGTCGGGCGTGTCTTGCGCCAGCCAGGACGTGAGGGCCCCGGCGAGCGCGTCGGCGCGATCGCGCGCCCCCATCAACTCGACCTGCCGCTCGGGTTCCTCCTCGAAGAGAGAAAGGGCGTTGTCGAGCGCCGTCGCAAGGCGGCGCAGGGCCTCGCCAAGCGGGTCTTCCATGCCCAGGGGAGCCCGAAGGCGGCCGTTGCCGGCCTCGGGGCGCGCTCGTTTTTCGGCGAGAATGCGGAAGAAGTCGAGCGCGGCGAACCGCGTCTGCCGCGCGACCCGGACCACATCGTCGAGTTGAAGGTATGACAGAAGGCCTTTGCCCGAACGCTCGTTGTGGAGCCGATTCAGGAGATGGTCCACCTGACCCTGGGTGATCCGCAGCCCCATATGTTCACTCGCCACCGCCTCGAAGTTGTGGGCCTCGTCGATGATGAGCAAGTCATATTTGGGCAGCAACTCAGCCCCGTTCTTGCGCAGTGCAAGGTCGGTGGCCAGCAGCGCGTGGTTCACCACCAGCACGTTCGCGCTGCGCATCCGGCGCCTGGCCTGGAAGTAGAAGCAGTCTTGGTGCGTGGGGCATTGCCGGCCCAGGCAGTTGCCGTCTTCACTGACGACGGCGTCCCAAACCAAGGGTAGGGGGCGGAAATCGAGGTCGGCGCGACTGCCGTCCTTGGTCTCCTTGGCCCAAGCGGCGACCTTCTCCAGTTGCTCAAGCTCCTCGACGAGTTGGAAGGTGGCCAATGCCCGTTGCCTGGCCAGTCCGAGCCTTCGCAAGCTGATGTAGTTCCCGCGTCCCTTCACCAGGACGGCCGTGAATTCCTCGGGCAAGACGGCGCGCAGGAAGGGCAAGTCTTTGGCGAGGAGTTGTTCTTGAAGGCTGATCGTGTGGGTGGCGACGACCACTTTCTTCTTTGCGCGCGTGGCCGCGAGGATCGCCGGGACGAGATAGGCGAAACTCTTGCCCACGCCCGTCCCCGCCTCGACGAGCAGGTGTCGCTCCAATTCAATCGCCGTGGCGACCGCGCGGGCCATCTCGACTTGCTGTGGTCGCGACTCGTAGGTGGGCAAGCGGCGTGCGATGGATCCATCAGGCCCGAGGACGGGCGTCGGGTCGAGACTGGGACCATCCATCCGGCGCCCCCGGCGACATTCGGAGCCGCTCTGATTCAGAAGCCGCTCACGCGCGACATCGGCCAGTAACACCCCGTGGCGCGGCCCATCAGCGCCCCGGCCCGCACAGGGCCCCACACATGGCTGTCATTGCTGAGATTGCGATTGTCGCCCAACATGAAATACTCGTCGGCGCCGAGTTCGAGAGGGCCGAACGCATACGTCGGGGCGACGACCCCGGGCGCTTCCTCGATCGCCTGGTCGTTGATCCAGACTTTGCCCTCGCGCACTTCGATCGTCTCGCCGGGCAACCCCATCACACGCTTGATCGCAACGCACCCGGGCGCGGCCATCGCGCTCGGCGGCATTTGAAAGACCCATATCTCACCCCGTTCGGGCAGGCGGCCCGGTTCGCTCTGGACGAGCACGCGATCTCCCGGATTGATGGTCGGGCTCATCGATGAAGTCGGCACGAGGAAGGCGCTCATCGCCCGCGCCCGAGCCACCGCGACGACCAGCAGGCCGATGCAAATCCCGACCAGAAGTGGGCCGAACTTATTCCAGCGGCGCCGCGCTCGTTCGCTCATCGGATCGTCCCCTCCAAAGGGCTGGACGCGGTCGCGTAGAGTTTGCGCGGAATGCGGCCGGCGCGAGCGGCCAGCCAACCAGCCTCAACGCCCAAACGCATGGCCCGCGCCATGCGCAAAGGGTCTTTCGCCGATGCGATCCCGGTATTGAGCAAGACGCCGTCGCACCCCAACTCCATCGCGATCGCCACGTCGCTCGCGGTGCCCACGCCCGCGTCCACGATCACTGGATAAGTCGGATCATCCATTTTCAGATCTTCAAGGATAATGCGAATGTTATTCGGGTTCAAGACCCCCTGGCCGCTGCCGATCGGACTACCGGCGGGCATCACGCTGGCCGCGCCGGCCGATTTCAGGCGCCTTGCCATGATCGGGTCGTCGCTTGTGTAGCAGAGCACGGTAAACCCCTCGTCCACCAAGACGCGCGTCGCCTCGAGTGTCGCCACCGGGTCTGGCAGCAGGGTCTTGCTGTCGGCGAGCACTTCCAGCTTTACCCAGTCGGCGCCCGCGTTTTCCAGGTTCGCCAGTAATTCGCGGCCGAGCCGGGCCGTGCGCAGGGCCTCCTCGGCGGTGAAGCAGCCGGCCGTGTTGGGCAGGATCGTGTATCGCTTGGGGTCGAGGTAATCCAACAGGTTGCGCCCTTCCTTGTCATGAAGGCGTTCCCGGCGCACGGCGACAGTGACGACCTCGGCGCCGCTCGCGTCGAGGCAATCGCGCATCAGATCGAGCGTCGTGTACTTGCCAGTCCCGACAAAGAGGCGGCTTCGGAAAGTATGTGCGCCGATGGTGAGCGCCTCGGGCGCCCCGCCGCCGACGAGTGTGACCACTTCCACGATGTCCCCATCCTGAAGGGGGACGACCTCGTGACGCGCCCTTGGGACGATCTCGCGGTTGCGTTCGACCGCGACGAATTCGGACCGGACCGAGAGTTCGCGCAGCAGCCCGGCGATCGTCGTCCCGACCGGGAACTCGCGTTGCTGACCGTTGAGGGTGATAATCAAAAGCGATGTCCCGTGGGGCCCCGCCGGGCCGTGACTCGGTCCACGCGGTCCATTCATTCTAAAGGGGCGGGCCCGACGGTCAACACAAGGTGCTCGGGGGCACGTTCATGGCCGGTCCTTTTCGACTCGCGTTCGTCGGGGTCGACCACCCACACGGCGCCGGTTGGCGGCAGCTCCTCCACGGCATGGCTGAGGAGATCGAGATCGTCGCCCTCGTCACGGGGCCTGACGGTTCGATCGCCAGCCTGGAGGAGCGACTCGCCCATCTGCATCGGTTCGAACGAGTCGACGATCTTGTCGCCCACGCCGACTTTGACGGCGCGCTCGTCTGTCTCCCCAACCGCGAATCCGTTCCCGCCCTGCGAACACTGGTCGGGGCGAACAAACACGTCTTGATGGAAAAGCCCATCGCGGCGTGCGCCGGGGCCTTGGAATGGGCCGTCGCGGAATTCCGTTCGCGGCGCCTCGCCTTTCAGTGCGGCTACCTCTGGCGCTACGATGACGGGGCGAATCGGCTGCGCGCGATGGTCGCGGAGGACCGCTTCACGGACCTGATTTCGATCGAAATGTCTTGGTTCACGAGTGATGTTCAGCGTCGAGGGGCCGGTCATTATCTCTTCGACGCTAATGTCAGTGGTGCCGGTTTCTTCAACTGGCTGGGATGTCATTGGTTGGATTTGTTGATGTATGTTGTTCCGCGGCCGATCGTGGCGGTGACGGCGCGTGTGGGACAAAACGGGCCGACCCCGGTGGACGTTGAAGACGGCGGGACGGTCGTGCTGGAGTTGGAAGGCGGCCCGTTGGTCACGTTCACGGGGGGCTACTGGCTGCCCCGCTGGACCAACGAAGGCGGTTGGTCCATACGCGGTTCCGCCCGTTGGGTCCATTGGCGGCCCTTCGTGTCGGGCACGTCCGGCGTGATCGAGGTCCACGGGCCTCAGCCGCAATTCCTGGCGATGGATGAGACGTTCACGCTCGCGAAGGACGAGGTCCCCGGCTACGGGGGGTCCACTAGCCGGCGCCTGGTGCGCGACTGGCTGGCCTCGGCCGAGTCGGGTCGGCCCAATCCACGCAACACGATCGAGTCGGCCGTGAACACGCTTCGCCTGATCGACTTGGTCCTTGAGTCGTCACGTCAAGGCAGGCGACTGGAATGCCGGGTCGTTCCCGAGGAGTCGTTGCCGTGATCACGATCCGCGCGTTCACATGTGATGATCTAGATTTCGGCATGAAGCTCAAGGCCCAAGCGGGCTGGAACCAGACCGTGGCCGACTGGCGGCGCTTCCTGGCGATCGACCCGGAAGGGGCCTTCCTGGCCGAATGTCACGGCGGGCCGGTGGGCACCGTCTTTTGCTGCCGTTTTGGGTCGGTGGCGTGGGTGGCGATGATGCTCGTGGACGAATCGCTACGCCGACGAGGGATTGGTCGGGCCCTCATGAACGAGGCGCTCCGGTTCGCCGACGCCAATGGGGTTTCGTCGGTTCGCCTCGATGCCACGCCGTTGGGTCGCCCGCTCTACGAATCGCTTGGCTTTCGGGCCGACGCCACCATCCTCCGCCATGAAGGCAAACCGAGGATCGTCGCCCCAGACGTCGGCCGGCGCATCGGCCCAATTACCGAAGTCGAGGCACTGGCCCATCTGGACCAAATCGCGACCGGGACCGATCGTTCCCGGTTGCTTATCCGTATGTTCCATGAGGACGCGGGGGCCTTCAGTCTCGTCGACGACTCGAACGAGGCCGCATTCGTCTGGTCCCGACCCGGCACGCGAGGCCGCCAGATCGGTCCTTGCGTGGCCCTCGCCGAGGGAAACGGTAGGGGCCTCCTGGCGGCGGAACTGGCACGAATCACAGGACAAAGCGTGGTCGTTGATGTACCCGAGTGCCATGAAGCGGCGCTGGGATTGGTGCGGGACGCGGGCCTTTCCGTCGCCCGCTCCTTGACAAGGATGACGCGCGGCCCCGCCATCGCCGAGCGTCTGGACCTTATTTGGGCCGGTTACGGCCCCGAATTGGGATGAATCGACCATGACTTCCATCGCCGACGTGACACAACTGGAATCGATGCTCAGTGGGCCGACCGATGCCGTCATCGAGTCGCTCGGGCGGCTCGATGGCGACATGGTCGTCGCCGGTGTCGGTGGCAAAATGGGTCCAACCCTGGCGCGAATGGTCCGGCGCGCCTGGGACGCATCGGGTCATCGTGGTCGCGTTTATGGCGTTTCCCGATTCAGCGACCGGGGCCTTCCGGAACGACTGCGCGCGCATGGCGTCGAGCCGATCGAGGCCGACCTGCTTGATCCAGGGCAAGTCGCGCTCTTGCCCAACGCGGCGAACGTCGTGGCGATGACCGGTCAGAAGTTCGGCACGTCGCGCGGTCAGGCGGCCGAGACCTGGGCCGTCAACGTGGTCTCGGCCGCCCTCCTCGGCCATCGCTACCGATCGAGCAAGATCGTGGCCTTTTCCACGGGAAACGTCTATCCACTGGTGCCCGTCGACTTAAAAGGGAGTCGCGAGACCGACCGAACAGGGCCGATCGGTGAGTATGCCATGACAGCCCTGGGGCGAGAGCGTATTTATGAAAGCATAAGTACGAAATATCAGACAAAAATCGCGATCATCCGCTTAAACTATGCGAGTGAGCCTCGCTATGGGGTGCTGGTGGACCTGGCCCGCAAGGTCATGAACGGCGAAGTGATCGACCTGACGATGGGTCACGTGAACACAATTTGGCAAGGAGACGCCAACGCACTCGCCTTGCGGGCATTCGACCATGTCGCGTCGCCGCCGGAGGTCTTCAACCTCACGGGGCCCGACGTGCTTTCGGTCCGAGAGATTGCCGAGCGCTTGGGCCGCCACCTGGGCAAGGCCCCTCTATTCCGGGGAAACGAGGCCCCCGATGCGCTTCTGAACAATCCGGGCAAGGCGTTCGCCGTTCTGGGCCGGCCGCGCGTCACTTGGGAAGAGATGACGGCATGGGTGGCCGAATGGCTCGCGCGGGGCGGACCCTTGCTTGACAAACCCACCAAGTTCGACGTGCGCGACGGCCGGTTTTGAGCACTCAAGATCGGCGCTGGACCCGACGATCCATCGACCGCGTTCGGGCGACCGGCTGGCCGAAGATGATGCCCGCGAGAAACGCTTCGCGGAGGCGTTCAGGGGACCGGAGCATGGCGGTCCTGTCTTGCACGACCGGCGCTGGAGTTTCCGTCCACACCGAGGCCGACGCCGCCGTGGTGGTAGGCGGTTGGACGGTCAGATGGCCCAGGTTCGCCTGAAAGCCGGTCGGGGACTTGGACGCGGTCTCCTTAGCGCCTGGCTTGGGTTTGGCCCCTTTTCGAGGAGTACGCGCTTGACCGGCGCGACTCGAAGCCGTCACTGGGGCGGCCCGAATGACGAAGACGTCTTCGGGGGGGGAGATCGGGCCTTGCGGTTTGTTCTCGAGGCGCATGGCGGGAGGTCTCGGCGCCGGGGGAAGGCCGCCTGGTCGCGGTCCAGGTGCTGGTCCCCGAACGGGCCGCGGTTCCTCCTTGTCCAGTAGCTTCCCGAGGGCCAGCCAGAAGAGGATGCCCGCCGGCACGATCCACTTGAGCAAGTCGCTGAGGTCCATGATCGCCCTCTCTCGCGGTGGGAAGGGACGGGTCTTGGGCAGCGGGCCCGATCAGGGATTAGAGGAAATCTCGCGCCGCGTGTTCCCGGGACCGCCCGCGATCGAGGTGCGCATTTCGGTGTCGGCCTGGAGGTTCTTCAAGTTATAGTATTCGGAAACGCTGATGTTACCCTTGCGGAAGGCGTCGGCGATGGCCTGGGGCACTTCGGCCTCGGCGGCGACGAGCTTGGCGCGGTTTTCCTGGACGGCCGCGATGTTCTCTTGCTCCATGGCCACGGCCAGGGCCCGCCTTTCCTCGGCCTTGGCTCGGGCAATCCGCATGTCGGCCTCCGCCTGGTTCGCCTGGAGGTTGGCGCCGACGTTGTCACCCACGTCGATGTCGGCGATGTCGATCGAGAGGATCTCGAACGCGGTCCCGGCGTCGAGCCCTTTTTCCAAGACGCGCTTGGAGATGAGGTCGGGGTTTTCGAGCATGACCTTGTAGGTGTCGGCCGAGCCGATGCTGGTGACGATCCCTTCGCCCACCCGGGCGATGATGGTTTCCTCGGTGGCCCCGCCGACCAGGCGGTCGACGTTCGTGCGGACCGTCACGCGGGCCTTGACCTTGAGCTGGATCCCGTCCTTCGCCACCGCGTCGATCGTGGCCCGTGGGCCCTGCGACGCCGGGCAGTCGATCACCTTGGGATTCACGCTCGTGTGCACCGCCTCCAGGATGTCCCGCCCCGCGAGGTCGATCGCGGTCGCGATATTCCAGGGCAGCTCGATCCGGGCGCTGCGGGCCGCGATCATCGCGCTGATGACGTTGCTCACCCGCCCGCCCGCGAGGTAGTGC
>CALLYK010000499.1 GCA_937858365.1 uncultured Isosphaeraceae bacterium
GCGCGAGCGCCAGGAAGGCGGCGTGCTCGAAGCTGATCTGCGGCTGCGGCGCGATGCGCCGGTAGGTCTCGTAGGCGTCGCACAGCAGTTCGCCGCGCACCAGGCCGGGCAGGGTGCGCGAGGCGTCCGCGACGCGCTGCGGCGGCAGCACGCCGAACATCGAGAACACCGCCGCGAGGCAGGCCGTGTCGAGCTGCAGCGTGCGCGAGCGCGCGAAGAAGGTCACCTGCCGCGGCGACTTGCCGCGGTGGCGGCGCACGCCTTCGCCACCGCCGTGGCCTGCGCCGGCACGCACGTAGGAGCGGTAGAGCTTGCGGATCCGGTCGTCGGTGAGGCCGGTCCACTGGCGGATGGTCTGGGTGCGGGCCTCGTGGCGGATCAGGCGCACGGCCAGGTCGTAGCGCCGCAGGTCGCGGCTGTATCGGTCGTCTGTGACTCGCATCGGCATTGTTCCCCGTTCTTCGTGGTTTTGATTTTTGGTGAAAATATCCCAAAATTTGGTTGGCGTTCCAAGTGCTCCCCGGCGAGCATTTCTGCCCGGAACGGGGAGGAATGATGGCGACACAGCAAGACGGTGCCGCGCCGGCGCGGTGGGAGGCCTACGCCGAGGCGTCCGGCGTCGAGCACTTCGCGTGGTGGTGCCGCGAGTTCGTGGTGCAGAGCGTCGACGACTTCGCGGGCGCGCCGCTGGAGCTCGAGGAGTTCCAGCTCGAGGTGATGGGCGAGGCGATGGCGGTCCTCGACGAGGGCCGGCCGGCGTGGCGGTCGGTGGTGCTGGTCGTGCCGCGGAAGAACGGGAAGACGGCGCTGCTCGCCGCCTACGCGCTGTACCGGCTGCTGCACGACGACGGCGCGCCGGAGATCCTGCTGGCTGCCGCGAGCTCGAAGCAGGCGGGGCGGCTGTTCGACGGCGCGGTCGGGTACGTCCGGTCGAACCCGGAGCTCGAGCGCCTGGTCGTGGTGCGCGAGCACGAGGGCGAGATCGTGCGCATCGGCGACGTCGGGCTGCGCGCGAAGATCATCCGCGTCGCGAGCGACGCCGGCACGGTGCACGGCTTCAACCCGAGCCTGGTGATCTGCGACGAGCTGCACGCGTGGACGAAGCCGCTGCAGCGGAAGGTCTGGGCGGGCCTCACGACCGGTGGTGGTGCCCGGCGCGCGCCGCAGACGTTCACGATCACGACCGCCGGGGAGGCGCAGGAGCGCGAGCTCGGGATCCTCGGCCGCCTGGTCGACCGGAACGAGCGGTCGGGCGTGGTGGAGCGCCCGTCGGACGGCCTGACGATCAGCCGGCAGCCGCGGTCGCGGACGCTGGTCTACAACTACTCGGCGCCGACCACGGACCCGGCGGACACCGCGGCGATGAAGCTCGCGAACCCCGCGTCGTGGATCACGGAGGAGTTCCTCGCCGAGCAGGCGGAGAAGCGCGGTCACGCGGCGATCGTCAAGCCGGTCCGAGGCGGTCACGAAGCGACGAACCTGCCGGAAGGGTCCGTAGACGTCGTCTTCGTATGCGACGCTTATCATCACTTTGAGAAACCAGGGCCCATGCTGGCGTCAATCCACAAGGCCCTCCGACCGAGTGGTCGGGTCGTGCTGATCGACTTTGACAAGCACGACAAGGCGAGCGAGTTCGTGAAAGGGCACGCCCGAGCGGAAAAGGAAGTCTATTTCCGCGAGTTCACGGAAGCTGGGTTCCGGCGGCGTCCGTCGACCGGCTTGCCGGAACTGAAGGAGAACTTCGTGGCCGTCTTCGAGAAAGTCGGCCCCTAGGCACGGACGGCCCATCGTCTCGTGAGAATTGGCTCGGAAGTGGTGGAGGTACGAGGCGAACCGCGCCTTCAAGGCGGCCGTCTCGCGGGTCCAAACGCCGTCCGCGCCGAAGGACCATTGGACGCGAATGGACCCAGTCGCGGACCAACGTCCCGTCTCATGCGTCGGTTTGCTCGGGGCCCCGGTGGTTCCGCCTTTGAGTGTGATGCCGGACTGTCTGGATCGCCCTGTCTCACTCGAAGATCGCCAGGCGACCTGATTGCTTCAGCGGCCGGGTTCTCTTACGCTACGACCAGTCCAGATGGAAGCGGCCTCTCCGGCGTCGCATAGACGGCCGTTGTCACGCGAATGCGAAAGTTCGGCTTTTCATTCGCCTTTCAGGGTTTCTCGCCATCTTCATATGTCACTTTATGCGGAGGACAACCTTGTTTCGAGCCATGGCCGTTGCGGCCGTCGTCGTCGTTGTCGGTCTGGTTTCGGGTTGCGACTCGGGCGATGGGTTGCCCCGTCAGGCCGTCTCGGGGACCGTCACCTATGACGGCAAACCCGTGAAGTCAGGCAACATCCAGTTCACGCCCGCCGACCCTAACATGAAAAACCCTGTTTCGGGCGGCGCCCCGATCATGAACGGCAAGTACTCGATCGACAAGGAAGTGGGCCTGGTGCCGGGCAAGTACAACGTCTCGATCTCGTCCGCTTCCTCGGAGATCGAGGCCGGTGAGACCCCTGGCTCAGTCAAGGCGCTGCCCAAGGAGGGCCTCCCCGCGAAATACAACGCGCAGAGCAAGTTGTCGGCCGAGGTGAAGTCCAGCAGCACGTCGATCGACTTCAACCTGGAGAAGTGAGGCCGAACTCCCGTTCTCGATTCGGCAGCGTTTGGCAGCTCTTCCATCCTCGTACCTTTCGGAGGTTCACTTGAACATGAGGCTACGTCGCGGATTCACACTCATTGAGCTTCTCGTCGTCATCGCGATCATCGGCGTTTTGATCGCCCTGTTGTTGCCCGCCGTGCAGCAAGCCCGCGAGGCGGCTCGTCGCATTCAATGCACGAACAACCTCAAGCAAATCGGCCTGGCCATGCACAACTACGCTGATCGGAGCGGTTGCTTTCCGCCGGGAATGAAAGGCTGCTGCTGGGGCACCTGGCTTGTGTTTCTGCTTCCCGAAATCGAGCAAGGGCAGCTCTACAACGCCTGGAACACGCTCGGCAACAATGTTCCCTCGGGCGGCACTTACGACGGCTACCTCCGCTACGCGGGGGCCGCGAACGCCACGGTCACCGCGACCCGGGTCAGCGCTTATTTCTGTCCGAGCGACCCGAACAACCGCTCACTTACGACGATCGGCCCGACGATCAACAACATCAAGTTCTCGACGACCTCTCAGAACTACGTCGTCAACTTCGGCAACACCAACGTCGGCCAACAACCGATCACTCAGAACGGCATTCTCTACAATTTTCTCGGAGCGCCCTTCGGGGACGTCGGCTCGCCGCAACCGGACATCACGGGTGGCGCGCTCGCGGGCACGGTCAACGGCACGGTCCCCTTGGCGGCCGTCACCGATGGCTTGTCAGGTTCGCTCCTGGCTTCCGAGATCCTGGTGGGCAGCGGGTCCGGCGGCCAGTACGGCGCCAGCTATGACTTGCGTGGGTTTTCCTGGTGGGCCTATAGCGCCTCCTTCACGGGGTTCAATACCCCCAATACCTCCAAGCCCGACCTCATGCAGAGTTCCGGCTACTGCGTCTATCCCTACCCGAACAACCCGCCGTGCGCTCCCGGCACCACGGCCACCGGCATCCAACTCGCCACGCGGAGCAAGCACCCCGGTGGCGTGACTTCCGCCTTCTGCGACGGATCGGTCAAGTTCATCAAGAACACGATCAACCCCGATGTTTATCGGGCGCTATCCTCCACCAAGGGGAACGAAGTCATCTCCTCCGACGCGCTCTGATCGGCCATCGAGACAGATGTCGAATCACGACCCGGGTGACTTGTCACCCGGGTCGTTTCGTTTCCAGGTCGTCCCTCAACGTTCGCAGCGCCCGCCAGGCGGGGTATTCGCGATAGACCAACCCCGCGGGCCAGTCGCCCAGCCAGGCATAACCATTGCGTCGCTCATGACCGATTTCATCGAGCCGGTACTTCTTGGTTCCGTCGCGATCGGCGAAGAAGGGACGGTTCGTGCCGATTTCATAGAAGCGGGCCCAAAGGGGCGGGGCCTTCGGGTCGGCCACGATGACCTTATCGCGACCTCCCGGGGCCATCGGGTCCTCGCGGGTCGTTTGACGACGGCCCTCGATCGCGACCTTGCGAAACCAGTCCACGGCCGACTCGATCGCCTCGACGACCTCGTCGCTTGGCCTGTCGAGACTCATTAGAAGCCGGACGATCCCGACGGACTCGGCGCCGCTAAGGCTGACCAGCTCGTAACTCCGCGCGGGGCGGGGCTTGAAGTCGATCGCATCGTGCTGCGCGCACCAGACGGTCCTTTGACCGTCGACTCGGACTTGGCATTTCAAGATGCACTCCACCCCACGTTCAAAGGCCGCGTAGCTCGCCTCGCGCAGGGGGGCGTCCACGAAATCGTATCGGTCGTCGCGGCCGACCTCGCGGACGAAGTCCATGAGGCAGACCATCGCGTTGTCGTTGAACGTAATGTGTCGGGCGTAACCCGACCCGGGCGGGGACGACTGCGGCCAACCCCCGTTGGCGTACTGGGCGTCGAGGACGTGGCGAAGCCCCTTCAAGAAGGCGACCCGCTCCCGCTCGCGACCTGTCGCCTGCGCGACCCTCGCGAGGAAACGAAGCTCATCGGTCGTGGCGCCGTTGTCGAACGTGGCCGGTCCCGCCACCTTGCCGATCGCGAGCGGTCGCGTCGTGTCGAGGTTTTTGGGCCAACCCCCGCTTGCCGACTGATGCGACAGAATGGCCTCGGCGATGGCGCGGGCCTCTTCCGTGGCGAACCAAGGATCGGGCCGCTTGAGATAAGGCCCCGGTCCGTCCGCCGCCCTTGCACTCGCGACCGGCCAACACACAATCGCCAGCCAAAACAGCGAAGGGGCCAATACTCTCATCGGGTCCTCTTCAATGAAATCTACGAAGATATCATCATGGTCTCAACTTTTGACGACTGACCGTGCCGGTGAGCCCCTTGCGGTCCCCCTCCTCGACCCGCACTCGCACGGGCCGGATTTCGGGGCGCTCAGTCTTGCCGAACTTGGCGTCGTCCAGCACGGTCACTTTCGTGCCCGATGCGAACGTGACGAACTCGTTGAGTCCCACCGATGTCTTGTTCTCGCTTTCGATGGTCACGCTGCCCCCTTCCGGATTGTGCAGCGTGGCCGCCGACTGAGGCGCGAGCGGCCCCGACGGCTTGCCGCAGGCGACCGCCGACAAGAGGACCATCGTCATCAATCCCGTTCGCATGATTGAATGCATTCGCGATTTGCCTTTCCCATGTCATTGTTTTAAGGGCCGGGAAGGAGGCAGCGGGCGCCGGGTAGGACCCGAGGCTCCTCCTTTCCTGGGGATGGCCGTCATGTCCGTGAAGTCGATCGTAACCCGCCGGCCGACGCGAGGGGAGCGCTTGTGGAGTCGATTTGCCGGCGAAACCAGAGTTCCAGCATCAGTAGGGCCCAGAGGCGATACGCGTTGTCACGTCGTCCCGAGACGTGCTCGTCGACGAGGCGCGTGACCGCCTCCGGCCGGAAGAGGCCGCGATTCAGACAGACCGGATCGAGCAGCACCGAGCGCAGCTCCTCCTTCAGTTCGCCTCGGAACCAGCGGTCGATCGGCACGCCGAAGCCCATCTTGCGGCGCGTTCGAATCGGCGGCGGCAGCAAGTCTGCGAAGGCCCGTTTGAGCACGACCTTGGAGCGTCCAGGACGGAGCCTGACCTTGCGATCGAGGGGCATCGCCAGGGCGAGCTCGACCACGCGATGGTCCAGGAACGGGGCCCGACACTCGAGCGAGTGCGCCATGCTCGCCAGGTCCACCTTCACCAGCAGGTCGCCGGGCAAGTACGTGATCGTGTCGGCGATGAGGGCCCGCGTCACAGGGTCACGTGAGGGGGCCACGTTCAGGGCCCGCATGAGCATCGAAGCGGGGTCGGCGTCGTCGGGAGACGAAGCGCCGTCGCGAGCGAGGACCTCCAGCCAATCGTCGTGATAGAGGCCGGCACGCGAGTCCTCATCGAACATCTCGACCCAGCGCAAATAGCGGCCGGGGTAGGGGGCCCCAACCCCTTCCAACAATCGCCTGACCGCGCGGCTGCGCGTCTTGGCCCGAGCGGAAGCGGGCAAGGCGCGGGCCAAAGGCCCGGCCAGAAAAGTCCCCAATCCTCCCGGCAGGCGATCGCAAGTGGCCGCGATCGCGATCGCGCGATAGCGGTCGTAACCGCCGAAGAGTTCGTCGCCGGCGTCGCCCGTGAGGGCCACCGTCACATGTTGTCTCGTCTCGCGCGAAACGTACCAGGTCGGTAGGGCAGAACTGTCGGCGAAGGGCTCGTCGAACTGGTCGGCCAGCGCGGGGATGGTCTCCCACGCCTTCGGTTCGACGATGAACGTATGATGCTCCGTGCCGAGGTGCTTCGCGGCCATGTCGGCGTAGTGCGTCTCGTCGAAGGCTGGGTCGGGGAAGCCGATGGCGAACGTCTTGACCGGCCGGCTCGACGCCCTTTGCATGAGTCCGACGATGATGGTCGAGTCGATCCCTCCCGAAAGGAAGGCCCCCAGAGGCACGTCGGCCACCATCTGTTCGCGCACGGCGTCCGCCAAGGTGGTCCGCAGTAGGTCCAGGTCCTCGTCGATCGGCCGGGCGACTTCCTTGTCCCAGGCGGGTTGCCAGTAGGACCCGAGTTTGAAGTGTCCTTCATGCCAAATGGCGAAATGCGCGGGCGGCAGCTTGTGGACGCCCCGCAAGATCGACATCGGATGAGGAACATATCCGTACGTGAGATAATGGTCGAGCGCGCGCGGGTTGACCTCACGCGACGTGTCGGTCAAGGCGAGGAGGGCCTTCAGCTCGCTGGCGAAGGTGATGCGTCCCTCTTCGACGCGATAGAGCAGGGGCTTCTGGCCGAGTCGGTCGCGGCCGAGGAGGAGCGTGTGGGTGCGCGTGTCCCAGATCGCCAGGGCGAACATGCCGCGGAGCAGCGAAAAGAGGCCGGGGCCCTCATCTTCGTAGAGATGGACCAACGTCTCGGTGTCGCCGGCGGATCGCAGGGTGTGGCCGCGGGCCTCCAGGCGGTGGCGAAGGGCGGGGAAATTGTAAACCTCCCCATTAAAGACGACCCAGACCGTGCCGTCTTCGTTGGAGAGGGGTTGATGACCGCCCGCGAGGTCCACGATGGAAAGACGGCGGAACCCCAGCGCGGCGTGGTTGTCGCGGTAGGTGCCGGTGTCGTCGGGCCCCCGATGGACGATCCGCTCGGTCATGGCGACCAGGTCGGCTTGGTCAAGGGCGTGTTCGGCGCCGGTCCAGGCCGCGCCACAGATGCCGCACATGAGGGGCAAGCTCCGTGTCGTCGAGTTCGCCGGGAAGTCCCGCTTGGCAACATGGTAGCCGCCGAAGCGGTGCGTTGGCGAGCCTATGGGAACGTGCCCCGCGCCGCCAGGAGCTCAAGGGCCTGCCAGGCCCGATGGAGGCGGTCCCGACCCGAACGCCCCTGCCCGACGTAGTCGGCGTACTGACGCTGCGCCGAGGCATGAAGCCGCGTGAAGAACACCCGGGCCGTCGGATACAGGGAAAGCGCCTCGACCAATTCGACCGGCAGCGCGATCGCGTCGCGTTCGGCCGTCTTGGGCCCAGGCGCGGGCCGTCCCAGAACGATCGGCCCCATGAAGCACCGTCCTCTCGACTTTCACCCCTTTCCGTTGAGTCTACATGGTTAGTGTTGTTTTGTCAACTGGAACATTTTGCCACTTCTTGGGGGAAGCCGGGAGGACCTTCGGCTTAGGCCCCGAAATGATGGAGGACGTTGCGGAGTAAGGCCGCCCAGCGAGGGTCGGCGCTCAGGGCCCAACCTGCGCCGATGGAGCCGGCGTTGAAGACGCGACCGCCGTCGGGTCGTTGCCAGTCGATCATTTCGCCCCCTTGGTCGGTCTTGGGCTTGATTGGGCGGAAGTAATAATCGAACGCGGCGCCTCCTTTGGACCAAGGGATGATGCCGTTGGCGAGGCGGACGATTCCGGGCGGGTCGGCTGGGACCCGGGTGCCTTCGGGGTCCGGTTGCTCCTGCATGGCCGCGAGTGTCGATGGGCGGACGTCGAACTCATGTCCATTGGCCATCGGCATGACGCCCGGTGCGCCCGTCCAACCGAATTTGTCGCCCGGTTTCAGACCGGTGTCTTCAGGTTCGCGGAAGAAGGGGTGGTCGGTCGCTTCGGCCACGTAGGGACCGAAGTTGTCCAGGCTCGCCTGGTTGTTCCAGCCCAGCGAATCGAGACCGACGAGGCGCCACCCAGGATGTCCGCACTCGCGGAGCATGCCGCCGCGCAGGCCGTCATGGCTATGCCATGCCTCGCCGCGCCGTTCGGGAGGCACCTGAAAACCGGGCGCGTCGACCTTGCGGCATTCCATCACGGTGCAGTCGGCATTGAAGCTGACTCGCCAGAAGAGTGAGTTGCCGCTCAGGACGACCAGGCGGCCTCCATCGCGCAAATAGTCTTCAAGGCCCTTCAGCATCGACAACGACCAGTATTCATTATGTCCATTGATGATGACCACACGATGTCCCTTGAGGACGCCCGGTTCGCGATGAAGGTCCACGTCGCTGATCACATCGAACGGGTATTTCTCTTTTTCGAGCCACGCATGAAGGAACCGGTCGGCCCGCATGAGGTGGCTGTATTGGGTGGGGCCGCCGTACAGCACATAGGGACCGGCCGCCGGCCAGGGCATGCGCAGGCCGACTTGATAGGTCCCCTGACCGGCCTCGTGGTTGCGATAAAGGTCAAACGCGGCGAAGTTCGCCCCCTTGCCGACGCCCCCCGTGCCGAAGACCTCTTGGAGTTTGTCGGCGGGTGGGGCCGCGGCGAAGGGGGTGCCGCTGTAGGCCCGCCATGTGTTGGTCGCAGCCAGGACGAGTATCTTGGCGCGGGGACGGGTCGGCGGACGACGAACGAGGAAGGTGCAGTGCATGAGGCGTTCGACTCCTTCATGCACGTGTCGAAAACGGGCCACGTGAAGGCCCGAACGGGCGTCGTTGGGGACGCGCCAGCGATGCGCCACGGGCCAGGTGCAGTCGTAAAGGTCGTCGGACGCGAGGCGCAAAGCGTGGCCGCGGGTGATGTCGCCGGCGGGATCGTACGCGCCGAAGCGGCTGACGCCGGCCTCGAACGCGGGCCCGCCGATCATCCAGGTGCCATGATTGATGATCTTCCCTTGACGCTCATGCGTGGATCGGTCGGAGACGCGATCGCCGCGTTCCTCGCCGAGGGGCCATGCGGCCAAGACACCCTTTTCGGGAACGGTCCGTCCTCGGTCCTGGAAGCGGCGGGCGGTTTCCTCATCGCTCAAAGCGCGATCATGAATCACAGGCAAGGCCAGATCGCCATCGAGAAGAGCGGCGATGTGTCCTTTCTCGGCATGGGCCCCCAGCGTGAGGGGCGCGACCGAGGGATCGAAGTCGGGGCCGAAGTCACGCGTCAAGACGAGCGCACCATCGACGTACAGTGCTTTCCGTTTTCCATCAAACGTGCCGACAAGATGATGCCACTTGCCTTTTTGGACCGTGTTGGTTGGTGTGACATGGTCGCAATCGGTGCAATAGGGACCGCCATCCCCCAGGTAGAAGGCCACGGCGCCGCCGGGTCGGAGGAAGAGGCCGAAACCGCAGGCGTCGGGGAAATGGTATTGGGCAAGGACGCCCGATGGCGCCATCACCGACCAGGGCCGCACCCAGGCTTCCAGTGTGAACGCCTTCCTCCTTCCCGAGATGCCGCGTTCGACGAGGACGAAAGACCCAGGGTGGATCGGCAGCGGCCGAGGCGCCGACTCCGAGAAGGTCGCCACCACTTCATCCCCGGCGGGGTCGTCGATCGTCGTGCCGAGCCGGCAAATGGAGAGAGTGTACGGAACGCTCGCACTGACGCAGAGTTCGAGTTCCGAACCGGCCGTCACGCTATGTTCCATCGGATACGCGTGAACACCCGGAACATCCAAGGGGCGCGGCGACCATTCCCGGGTTACGGGGGCCCGCGACTTTCCGGCCCTGGCCTCTTCCAAGGCCGGCAGGCCGGCGATCCCCAGGCTGGTGGTCTTGAGGAAATCTCGGCGCGACGGCATTCTCATGGTATCAACCCCAAACACTTGCCGGGCTTGTCGGCGATTTGTTGAAACCGCGACAGGTCGAACGGGGTAACTTCATGGGCAAACGACCCGGGAAACACTCGTCCCGGTTTACCATCGCGATGAGGGCGAAACAACTATGCCGCGAACGATGACCTGGGCCCTTGGGGGCCTCTTGACCCTGGTGGGGACGACGGCCCGGGCCGACGGTCCGGCGCCGACCTACCATCGCGAGATTTCGCGCCTCCTTCAGAAGCATTGTCAGGATTGTCATCGACCCGGACAGGTCGGCCCGTTCTCGCTGATGAATTACGAACAGGCCCGGAAGCGCGCGGTCGACCTGGTGCGTGTAACCGAGGACCGTCGGATGCCCCCCTGGCCGGCCGACCCCCATTACGGTGGCCCCTTCCAAGACCAACGGGTGATGAGTCCAGCCGAGACGGCCGTACTCAAGGCGTGGGTCGAGTCGGGTTGCCTCGAAGGAGACAACGCCGACGCCCCGAAGCCCCGCGCCTTCGCCTCCGAGTGGCCCCTGGGCCGGCCCGACCTGGTGCTCACGATGGACGAGGCTTATGAACTCGAAGCCGAAGGGAACGATGATTTCCGCGTTTTCGTGCTGAAGACCGACCTTCCCGAGGACAAGTACATCCGCGCGGTGGACTTCAAGCCGGGCAACCGGACGGTCGTCCATCATATCTTGGCCGGCGTGGACACGTCGGGCCGGGCCCGTCAGCTCGACGCGGCCGACCCCAAGCCGGGGTACTATTCGATCAGTTTCGGCGATGGCGTGCCGATGCGGAACTTCCTCCCCTTCTGGACACCCGGTACGCGGCCCCGCCAGGCCCCGGAAGGGGCGGGATACGTTCTGCCCAAGGGGGGAGACGTCCTCCTTCAGATCCACTACCACAAGAGCGGCAAGGTCGAGAAGGACGCCACGTCGATCGGTCTCTACTTCTCCGACAAGCCCCTCACCCGCCGAGTGGATATCGGCGTGGTCTTCCCCGCAATGCCCATGGACAAGGTCATCGGCGCGCTCAAAAAGGTGAAAGAAGACCGCAAGGCGGGCCGGAAAATGGACATGGACGAGATGCTCAAGTCCTTCCTGGAGATACCGGCGGGCGAAGGCCGGTATGAAGTCAAAGGATCGACCGGAAACATGTTCATGGGTGGACCGCTATCGCGCGACGTGCTGGTCACCGCGGTGGTCCCGCACATGCACTGGCTGGGGACCGACTTCGTGATGAAGGCGGTGCTGCCCAACGGCGGGGGCGAGATTCCGCTCATCAAGATCGACCATTGGGACTTCAACTGGCAGGGGTCTTACGTATTGGAGAAGCCGGTGCGCGTGCCCAAGGGGGCCTGGTTCGAAATGGTCGCCCACTTCGACAACACAGACTCGAACCCCGTGAACCCGCAGCGTCCCGCACGCACGGTATATTGGGGCAACCAGACCAACGACGAGATGTGCCTTGGGGTTTACGAGTTCGTCTTACCGGAAGACGGGCCGACCGCGTCCGAAGGCCGTTGACGTCGGGGTCGGTCGAGGCCCCGCCCATGCCACGCGTCGTGCATTTCGAGCTTCACGCCGAACAACCGGAACGAGCGATCGAGTTTTACAAGGGCCTCTTCGGCTGGGAATTCACCCGCTGGGGAGGTGAACATTTCGAGTACTGGCTCATCAAGACCGGACCATCGGAGAAGCCGGGGCTTGACGGCGGACTCGTCCGTCGGCGAGGCCCCGGCCCTTCCGGAGACGTGCCGGTCGTTGGTTACGTTTGCTCGATCGACGTCGAGTCCGTCGATGCCACGGTCGCCGCGGTCTTGAATGCGGGCGGCACGATCGCGTTGCCCAAGATGCCGGTCCCGACCGTGGGTTGGCTCGCCTACGTCAAGGACACCGAGGGGAACCTCCTCGGTCTCTATCAACAGGACCCGACAGCCGCTTGACGGGGGCCCTTCCAGCTACCATAAGCCTTCGTTTGTTCATCGCGGCATGGGCGCATTCCTCACAAATGTCGAGTAGGATGTCTTGAACTCGACCTGACCCTGGGGAGGTACGCTCATGCCGATTCACTTGCTGCCGACCGACGATGACCCAACCTCGCGACGCGCCTTTCTGACCCGAGTTGTCGCTGGAGGCGCGGCCCTTTCGATCACGTTCGCCAAGCAGGGTCTGGGGGTTGGTTCGTCCCCTTGGTTCGCCTGGATGGCCGACACACACATCGCGGCCGACGCCTCAGCCAAGAGTCGCGGCCAAGTGATGGCCGAGAACCTGAAAGCGGCCATCGCCGACGTCCTCGCGCAAGCCGACCGACCTGCGGGTGTACTCATCGACGGCGACCTCGCCTTGAACGACGGGCAGGTCGGTGACTATCGGACATTGATCGACCTGTTGGCCCCCTTGCGCGAGGCCCAATTGCCGATCCATCTCACCTTGGGCAACCACGACGATCGTGACCATTTTCGCGAGGTCTTGAAGACCGACGCGCTGACGGCGAAAGACGTCTCGGACAAACACGTGGGCCTCGTGGACCACGGGGCGATGCGACTGCTCCTGCTCGACTCCCTCCAACGCCCCAACTACACACCGGGCAAGCTGGGCGAAGACCAAATCGCTTGGCTCGGCCGCGTGCTCGACTCGGGACCGACCAAGCCGACGGTCTTGTTCGTCCATCACAACCTCGCCGCCGACGGTAGCGCCTTGACCGACCACTCCGCGCTTCTGGCCCTGGCGCAACCGCGGCGGCAAGTGAAGGCGATCGTGTACGGCCACACGCACCGCTGGGAACGCGAGGACCGCGAGGGCCTTCACTTGCTGAACCTACCGGCGGTCGCCTATCCGTTCGCCAACGACCAGCCCCTGGGATGGGTCCGCGCCCAAGCCAATGCGGAAGGGCTGGTCCTGCGACTGCATTGCGTCGGTGGCGACCGCAAGAAGGACCGCGAACAGATCACGTTGAAGTGGCGAAGCTGATTGAGCGCCCGGGTCAGTCGTGGCGTGGCTCGACCCCCCAAAGGTGCTTGACGAAGAAGTCCTTTCGGCGTCGATCGCCGTAAGGGCCCCCGCCGCTCCCGTGGCCCCCGCCTGGGAAGACGATCAACTCGAAGTCCTTGTTGGCTCGGATCAAGGCGTCCACGACTTGCATGGTCGATGCAGGGTCCACGTTCTTGTCGAGTTCTCCCACGGTGAGGAGCAACTTGCCTTTCAGCTTGGCCGCGTGGGTCACGTTGGAGTTCTCCGCGTAGTGGGGGCCGATCGGCCATCCCATCCACGCTTCGTTCCACCAGATCTTGTCCATGCGATTGTCGTGACATCCGCAATCGGCGGCGCCGACCTTGTAGAAGTCGCCATGAAAGAGCAAGCCACCGAGCGCGTTCTGACCGCCCGCTGAACCACCGTAAATCCCCACGCGGTCCAGGTCCATCTCCGGGTGCTTGGCCGCTGCGGCCTTCATCCAGGCGATCCGATCGGGAAAGCCGGCATCGGCCAGGTTTTTCGAGCAGACGTCATGGAACGCCTTCGAGCGCCAGTTCGTCCCCATGCCGTCGATTTGGACGACGATGAAGCCAAGTTCCGCCAGCGTTTGCGTACTGTGAAACGGGGCGAACGCCTTGGGCACGAAGGCCCCTTGCGGCCCCGCGTAAATCTGCTCGATGACCGGGTACTTTCGGGCCGGGTCGAACGTTGTCGGCCGCCAGATCAGACCGAAGATCGGGGTGCGGCCGTCCCTCCCCAGGGCCATGAATCGCTCGGGCACCTGCCAACCCGTCGCCAAAAGGGCCGACCAGTCCCCCTTTTCCAGCATGCTGATAAGCTTGCCGTCTTCCACGCGTCGCAGTTCCACAACAGGCGGCAGGTCCACACGCGAATACGTGTCGATCAAGAAACGACCATCGGGAGAATAGGCGACATCGTGAGTTCCGTCTCCGTCGGTCAGGATTGTCAGCCCCGTCCCATCAAAATTGACGCGGGCGAAATGGACGTGATACGGGTCTTGGTCCGGATGGATGCCCAAGGCGCGGAACCAGACTTGGTGTTTGGCCGTGTCCACACGCTCGACCCGGCGCACGAGCCATTCTCCCTTGGTGATCGCGTTCTTCACGGTCCCGTCGCGTGCGTCGATCAAGTAAAGGTGGTTCCAACCGTCTCGTTCCGACATCCAGAGAAGCTCGTATGTATCATCCAGATACTGAAGAAAGGTCTTATTGGAATAATCAATGAACGTCGGACTGCGGTCCTCGACAACGGCGCGGGCCTCACCCGTCCTGGCGTCGAGGGCGACGACGCGTAGGACCTGATGGCCACGTTGGTTGTACAGGAAGAAAAACCGCGAAGAATCGGGCGCCCAATGGAACTGGCCGATGGACCATGGATTGTCAAAAAGGTCGTCGCTCACGGGAATGGCCTTGCCGTCGGCCACGTCGAAAAGGCGAGGCCGCGGATGGGCGATCCGATCGCCCGGCTTGAGGTAGTTGAGGTCTTGGAGCTTGGGCTGGACCTGTCCCTTGGGCGACGACTCGACGAGGTGGACCTTGTGTTCCTCGGCGGGCCGCTCGCGTATGACGATCAGACGGGACGAGTCGGGGGACCAGAAGAAGCGCGCGACGAACGGGTCTTCCGCCGTCCCCTCTTCGCTCAGAACCTGGTCCTCTCCGGTTTGTCGATCCCGGACGACGACATTGTGGTTCTTGATCGACGCTTCATGGCGGCCGTCAGGCGAACGGGCCGACATGCCGCCTCGGCCCTGGGAAGGACGGGCACCCGTCGCGCGCGGGCGCGGCGTCAGGTCTCGCGTCTTGCCGTCAACCTCCACGACTTGTTCGTGAACTCGGACATCGAAGCGAGCGACCTCTTTGCCGTCGCGGTCCAGCGCGATCCAGGAATGCCCGCCGAACGAGTGCTGAAGGCGGCTCGCCCCGGGCCCGACCATGCCGTAACTGCGCCGACCCTCGTTCGGTCCCAGCCAAAACAACTCGATGGGGCCTTCCGTCCGATTGACCACGTTCAGGTTCGTTTCTTCCCCCTCGGCGAGCGCCGCTCCTGACGGGGGCGCGGTCGCAGGAGGGTCCTCCGCGGCCAAGACCTCGATTTCGTAGGTGTCCAGCTGGCATCGATAGCGTTTGTCCCGGAAATGGAAACGCAGGTTGCGATCGTCCGGGAACTCGAGGGCCGAAAGGTCCAGGCCGTCGGCCTTCAGTTCGCGACCGGTCTCCTTGGCCAACGACGCGGCGAGACGCTCATGGTCGAACGCGGAGCGGCGTTCCCCCTTCAGGGCGTCCACAAGGACGTAGGACTTGCCGCCCCCGACCAAATCGTTCCGATACCAGAAGCGGTCTCCCCCCGCGAGCCATGTGGGACGCACGGTCAAGGGTGCGACCGTGTTGCGCGTCCGGCGAGCGAGGGACGCCGCACGTTCGTAATCCGCTTTCGAGCCCTGGGCGAGAAGGGCCCCCGGGCACATGACGAGGAACAAGAGGCATGTGGATTGGAGCGGGCCGCGTGACGCTGCGCACATGGTTGAGACCTCGGTCTCCGGTCGTCATTTTGACGGAAGTGAAGGGGACCAGCGTACCAGGCGCGCCGACTTTTCGTGAGTGCTCGGTCTTCCATTCGCGCCGGGGGGCCTTGACTTTCGGGCCGCTGGGACCCACGTTGTACGTTCCGTCCGCGATTTCGTTGGAGGGTGGGCAACAATGTGGCCAACGGTTTTCGGGGGTGGTTCGCGTGATTGCGACGGCGTGACTCGTCGGGGTTTTCTCCGCGCGGGCGTTTTGGGTTTGGGCGGCCTGACGATCGCCGATTTTCTGCGATTGCGGGCCGTCGCAGGGGTCGAGGCCGGCCTCCGGTCGGACCGTCGCGTTATCCTCTTTTGGTTGAGCGGCGGACCGGGGCACATGGAAACCTGGGACCCGAAACCCGACGCGCCCAGCGGCTTCAGGGGCCCCTTCGGGGCGGTCTTGTCAAGCGTGCCGGGGGTCTGCTTTGGAGAGTTGATGCCCGAGTTGGCGAAGCGCATGGGGGACCTCGCCCTTGTCCGCTCGGTCAACCATGGTTCCGGTGACCATACCAAAGGGAACCATTGGATGCTGACGGGACACGAGGGCCCGGCATTCAACGCGCCCGATAATCAGGTCCAGCGTCGTCCGTCGCTCGGCTCGGCCGTCGCGAAGTTGATCGGCCCGGGGCACGCGGGGATGCCGCCGTACGTCGCCGTGCCCAACTTGCGAGGCGGGACGGACAACCTCTTCCATTACGCGACCTATTTGGGCGGATCGGCCAATCCGTTCATCGTCGATTCCGACCCCAATGACGACCAGTATCAAGTCAAGAGCCTAAAACTGCCCGGCGGGCTGAGCTTGGGACGGCTTGAAGACCGCCGCCGCGTACTCGACGCGCTTGATTCCGCCAGGTGGGAGCGCGACGAGGTTTCGAAGAATGTGGATGCCTACCATGAACGCGCTTTCGACATGTTGAGCGGCAGGTCGGCCGCCGAGGCGTTCGACATCGCCGCCGAAACGCCGGCCACGCGCGACCGATACGGCCGACACACGTTCGGCCAAAGCGCCTTGCTGGCCCGTCGCCTGATCGAGCGCGGCACGCCTTTCGTGACGGTGAACTGCGTCCCCTGGGACCATCACGGCACGGCCCCGCAACTCAAGACCGAGGAAGGGGCCAAGAAGCTCATCCCGCCCCTCGACCGGGCGATCGCGACCCTGGTGGATGATCTTATCGAGCGAGGCTTGTATGATTCAACGCTCGTGGTGGCGATGGGTGAGTTCGGCCGGACCCCGCGCATGAACAAAGACGCGGGGCGCGACCACTGGGGCAATACGTTCAGTGTGCTCATGGGCTGTGGTTCCATGCGCATGGGGCAAGTCATCGGCCGAAGCAGCCCACGCGGTGAACACGTGGTCGATCGGCCGATCGACCCGCAGGACGTCGCGGCGACCGTCTTTCACCACCTGGGCATCGACGCCCAGAGCATCGCCTTCCAGGACAAGACCAATCGCCCGGTGTACCTGCTCGACAAGGGCGTGCCCATCACGGAACTTGTCGGCTAACCCAAATCGATCGCCCCATCAGACCGATTCCGGGTCGATCCCCAGGGAACGAAGCCGTTCCGCCAAGCGATCGGCCCGTTTTCGCTCCTCCTCCCGCCTCCGCATCTCCGCGTCGGCCCGCAGGCCTTCCGCGTCGGCTCGCTGCTGCTCCCGTTCAGCTCGCTGCTGTTCTTGCTCGGCGCGCTGCTGTTGTTCCTCGGCCCTGATGAGCAGTTCCTCGAATGACTCGAAGGCCCGACCGTCCGGTCGCAAGAGCCGTAGTTCATCCTCCACCCAGGAAAAGCGGACCCCCAATCGCGGGCTCACCCAACCGTTCATTGTCTCGATCGGTTCGAGTCGGTCCCCCACACGCAGCCAACCTTCAAGCACGAGTTCTTCAGGATCGTAAATGTAGTATTCTTCGACTCCGTACTTGTCATAAAACTCAAACTTCATCCGGAGTTCCTGGCCGCGATTACTGGGCGAGAGCACTTCAAAGACGACCTGGGGCGGGACGCCGTCCTCGACCCATTGCATGTACGACATTCGGTCCCCTTTGGGCCGGCCGAACGCGACCAGGACATCGGGCGCCCGGCGGATTTCGGGGTGATGCTCCACGGGATACCAGAACAGGTCGCCCGCCACGAACACGTTCGGGTCGTTGAGAAAGACGCCCTCGATTCCCCCCTTGATGGTCACGTTCCACCGATACTGGATGGTGTTCTCCGCCATCGGTTCGTCGTCGCTATCGGGATACTCGATGACGGGTGACGGTGCGGCGGGAAACGTCGCGCTCATGTTGGTCCCCCCGATCACACTGGGTGTCGCACCCTATTCTAATCGAGGCAATCGAGAACGTCCCGCCCTCATCGAACGATCAAGAGCTTGGGATTGGCCGTGATCCGCGAGAGAGGTCGCGTCGGATCGCGCGAAGGTTCGAGAGCGTAACGAATCGGCGCGGGACCATCATGCGAGGGCCCCGTGTCCGCGGCCTCCAGGTGCGTCATCAGGATGCGTCGAAGCTCGTCGATCGCGTCTGGGTTTTCTTGCGCCGAGTGGTCGCTGAGCACGACTAGCTCTGATCGCGCCTGAGCAAGGTGCGCGCTCTTGTAGGGCACGACGCCATCGCCTCCTTCCACCAGCGGGCCGCGGCCGTTGTAACCGACGATCGAATGGAAGGGGACGTCTCGCCGCATCGGTAATTCGCCGACGAGGTGCAAGACCGGGTTCTTCTGGCCGAGTTGCGCGATGCTCGTGAGTTGTCGTCGGTCGCGGAAGATCGGTGCGATTTGGTCCTTGGCGTTTGATCGGAGCAAGGCCGTGCTCACGTCGGTGACCGTGCGCGGCAGGGCGATCAGGGACGACCCGACCCGGCCGATCAGTTGGTCACCCATCGGACTTCCACGATGCGGCGTGGCCACGAAGACGACGCGGGAAACGGAGGGAATCGGCTCGAAATGCAGGGCCGCCATCATGCCGCGCTTCAGTCGATCGTCGATGTCGAGCTGCTCGGGCGGCACCTTGCAAGCGGCCTCCCAGAGGGTGTCGCCGCTCGCGCTGACGGCCAATCGAGACAGGACGCCCCCCATGCTATGACCGACAAGGACCATCCGATCGAGGCCCGCATCACGATGACCGGGGTCGAATTCGTGACGGGCCTCCAAGAGCGCCTCTCGCAGTCGAGCAGCTGATGTCAAAATCGGATTACCTGTGGAATAGAAGAACATCCAGAATTGATATCGCTCACGGAGGACCGGGTCCCCGCGCAAGTCGTTCATGGCGTTGGTCCACGCTTGAGGGCTCGACATCAAACCATGAACAAACACGACGGGTATTTTGCCTGGTTGGTACGGGTCCATCATGTAGAGACCCGACTTGCCGTCGAACTCCGAGGGAAAGAGCACCCCGAGGACACCGACCAGGTTGAGCTTCGAGTCGCCGAATTGACGCGCGAGCGGTGTTGTCAGGTCGTACGCGAGGGCCAACGGGGCCCCTTCCGGGAAGGGGCGCCAGAGCATCTCCGGATTACGGACTGGGTCGTGAAGCTCCAGGACGGCCAAACCACCTTCCCGAGAAGTGGCTGGTCTCAAAACGGCCGTCGCCGCTTGGTGGAGTGTCTCGGGGAAATGCCGTTCCGCCGCGAGGGACTCATCCACGCGCCGTCGCGAGAGCACGATCGGCGCCCCCGCGCCACCTCGCTCCGCCCGATGACGAAATCCGTCCACTTCGAAGGCGCGCGAGGGCAGGGCCTCGTTCCAACCTGTCCCCTGGAAGGCCCCCACTTGACCCCGCACAACGATCCCAGCGCGTGCCAGCACTTCCGTCCAATGGCGACCCTCCTCGATCGCCTGACGATGGGCGATTAGGGTCGCGTATTCAATCGCGCGACGATATGTGGATTGAGCGCCGAGACCGGCCGCCGGCTCGACTCGGGGCGACACGCCTTCAACCACCAGATACGGCAAGGCCCGCAACGCCCCTTCCCGACAAGCCTCGATCGCGCCGATCGGGTCAACGGGCTCGCGTGAGAGTGCCGTTTGGACCAGGGCCAGCGGCTCGCCGGGCGGCGGTGTGATCGCGGAGGCTAGGGCGTCGGGAAGG
>CALLYK010000500.1 GCA_937858365.1 uncultured Isosphaeraceae bacterium
CCATGGGAGTCATGGCGAGCTACTACGTCTTTCGGTTCGTCTTCCCCAAAAAATCCGCGAGGAACTCGCCGGGGGCAAGCCGCTGGTCTTGCAACTCAGCGTCCCGGACGACGGAGATCATCAAGGGGGCCTGGCAGTCTTCGGCGCGACGACGGGCCGTTACCCGTTCGACCCAACCGTCACGATTACGACCGGCCAGGAGTTGCCGGCCGACCTCGGCGTGGACAAGGACAAGTCCGCGGCGATCGAGACGGCCGCGTCGCGTGTCCGGTCCCTCCTGCTATCCGGAGGCGGGTCCGGCAATTCGGCCACCTGGTCGTACACAACCACCAAGCCGGACGGCTCCTGGACACGTCCCGACTTCGACGCCTCAAGTTGGAAGGCAGGACGAGGCGGCTTCGGCACGGAGGGAACTCCGGCAGTTCGTGTGGGGACGACCTGGAACACTCCCGACATCTGGATGCGGACCTCGTTCGACATGCCCGGAGCAGTGAGCACGGACGACAGCCTGTCACTCCACCTTTTCCACGATGAGGACGTCGAGGTCTTCCTCGATGGTCAACCACTCTTCCAGGCGCGCGGTTACGTCACTGCCTACAGCGACATCGAAGTCACGGGGGCCCGTCTGGCCTTGTTCACACCCGGCCGTCACGTCATCGCGGCGCATTGCCGTCAGACGGGAGGCGGACAGGGAATCGACCTGGGCCTTCGCTGGGTCCGCTCATCGGAGTGAGGCGAGATGTTAGTGAAGCGGTAAGGGCCTCGACGCATGCTCCGTCAGGTCGAGGTCCCGTACTTCGTCCCCTCGCCGGTCAAAAGCCAATGGGGATGAGTCTGGGTCGTCTCGATGAACTTCAAGATGACCTGAGCGGGAATGGTGCATCCCCCTTCATAATTCAGCCAGGTCCGAAAGGGCACGCCGACGTCCTCGGCGAGGAGCGGACCGCCGTGCTCGCCATACAGGTCTTCGCGAACCTCTCGGACCCTGCACGCCAAACCCGCTTTGACGACCTGCCACTCGGACCGGGACGACGTGGAATCCATCATGATGGGTACTCTCGCATCAGACCGCGCGTCGAGGAGAGCGGGCGCGGCGCTGGACTCGCGTCATGAAAGGCCGGGAAGTCGCTTTCACCCAAGGGCGAACCCAAGCGATCTGAGGACGCCTTCAGTCAATGGAAACAGCTTCCAGGTTGTTTGCAGGGACAGACACCCATGGCCCGAGTTCGCCACTCGCGGAGGCCATGAAGAGCGCGACCCAATTCGATACTCCTAAAATAGCCGATCGCGGGATGCCGTGTCCAGAGTACAGCCCCTATGAGAATCGGACCTTGCGGGAGCACGCAGTCTGCGTCCGGGTGGTTCGTGCCTTAGCGTGCCCTGGTTCGTTTTGGTAACGTTTCGCGCCTTGAGACCCACAAGCTCGTCACATCAAGGTCTTTGGGGGCAAGCAAGTTGATTTCCCTAAGATACTATGCAGCAAAAACTTCTGGCAATCAGTGCGGTCTATCGACGGGCGGACCCACTTTTTTTTTGGAAACCTTGTCGTGGGTCGCCCTGGAACTCGGTGCCTTAAGTAGTGAGGGCACACCCAGGTCCCGTCGGGGCGGCCTGAGTGTGTCATGGCACGATCGATGTCGACCGGGTGAAGCCATGCAACTCATCTGCGAGATTGACCGACTCGCCGCTCGGATCGAGCTGGCCTATCGGCGGCACCATCCCTTGGAAACGACCCTGGGCGACGGGGCCGACGTTTGGATTGAGGCAGCCCGCTCTTTGATGGAGCTTCACCGGCTCGACCCAAGCCTCCCGGCCGACCCGGAGCTGTTCGTGGCGACCTTGACACGTCGAGGCCGTAAGGCCGATCCGGCCCGCGACCTGAATCGCGTGGATGCCTTGGCGCGTTATCGTCGCCGAGTTCGCCGGATCGTGCGTCATTTGCGGTCGGAAGTGCTGACGGAGCTGCGGTGGGTGGAGGCCCGCCTGACCCTCGGTCGTCCATTGGATGGCATTTTGGCCGAGGGTTCGCCCCATCTCTCTCCCCTGGGGCGCTACATCGCGGCAAGACGACACGGCCGGGCGGACTTGGCCTGTCTCTTGCAAAGTGCCGCGCGGCGGCAACACTTGGCCTGCCCACTCTATCAGCAAGCCTGTCGCGGGCTTCTGCCGAGAGGGGGCTATCCCGTGGATGGCCTTCTCCTCGAAGCTGTATGTCCCGAGTTAGGTCGGTTCCAACCTGGCGCCCCTGGCTGGAACTGATCGAGCCGGCCCTCTCCTCTCGACGATACCCTTTCAAGCGAACAGAGCCGGTGAAGGATGAGGCGATGCTCGCCCGGTCGGTCCCGGTGCGCGCCGGGGCCGTTGTCTAGATGGTTTCTTACCTCGACTTTTCCGGAGCGACCCCATGTTCACCATTCGCCGCACGCCCCGCACCTATCGTCCCTCGGTTGAGGGCCTCGCTGAACGCATCGCACCCGTTGCCCCTCTTCCCCCGGGCGGAATTGGGACCGTCCCGCTCATCGACCTCTTGCCTCCAGGCAACGGCGTGCCTCCGGGGCCCAGCGTGAGCGACCCTTACCTTGACCTCCGCGCCGACTCGATCTTGAGCTGCACCCGGTAAGGCCCGACTCTGGGCCCTTTTTTGCCGATCGCCGACCCTCAGGGACCTTGCATCTCCCCAAGCTCTTCTGAACGTTTGAACCGGTCAGGCCGACTTCCAGAATTTTCCTGGGAGTCCGTGCTTACTCTCGTTCACCGCTTTGGCTACAATGGCGGTCGCGAGGGAGAGACCGGCCCGGTCGCTCGTCCTCTCACGTCTTATTAAGCGACCGAATCTCCCTCCCCTCGATCCTGCCCCGGGGAGGCTGCACTCACATGAATCAGCTGCCGGTTTCTTGGTCTTCCGAAGATCGCCTTTTCGCGCGAGCGCAGGCTGGCGACGCCACCGCCTGGCACATCCTCTTCAACACCTGCTATCCCAAGATCAAACGGTCCGTGCGGCGTAAACTGCACGGGCCGATGCGCGCCGTCTTCGACGCCAGCGACTTCGCCAGCGACGTCATGAAGAGCCTCGTTTCCAAACGAGAGCGCTTCGACTTCGCGAACATGGACTCGCTGATGGCGTTCCTGAACAAGTGCGTTGAACAAAAACTGATCGACGAGCAACGCCGCCAGCACACCCTGAAACGGAACATACAGGGACAATGCTCCCTGGACCAGTTCGAGTCCGAGTCAGGCGAGTTGGCCAAGACCTCCGACCCGTCGCCAAGCCAGGTCGCGCAGGCCGATGAGACCCGAGAACAACTCCTGGCGCAACTCTCCGACGAGGAGCGCCGGGTCGTCGAGCTTCGCTTGGCCGACCACTCCACGGCGGAGATCGCCAAGGAAACGAGTTGGCACCCCCGCAAGGTCCAACGGTTCTTTCAGGCCCTACACGAGTCTTGGTTCTGGCGGAGTGGTGGAGGCGACAAGCGATGAACGTCCCCGGGCCGGCAGGCCAGGCAGGGTCGCGCGTTGCGCCGGGGACACGTTCCTTATTCTCGTTGGGCACCCCCTGGGACGAGGCCGTCGTCGCGTTGGAGGACCAGAGACGTGAGGGGCGCGCCGCGGACATTCAGGCACTTTGGCGAGAATACGACCCCACGGAAGACCTTGTCTTCTTGAGCGGCCTCATCAAGGCGGACCTCCGGCTGCGCTTCGCCCGCGGCGAACGGCCCGAGGCGGCCGAATACCTCGATCGCTTCACGTGTCTACGCTGCGACAAGGAACGCGCCGTCAGCCTGATCTATGAGGAGTTTTGCCTCCGCGAAGAGACCTCGCCGGATGGGGAGGGGCCCGACCCCGGGCGCTTCTGCGAACGCTACACCGACTGGCGCGATTCGCTCCAGTCTCAGCTCGCCTATCACCGAGTCATCAGCCAATTTGTCGCCCGACCGAGGCGGCCGGCCCGGATGCCCGAACCGGGGGAGATTTTCCTTGGTTGCCGGATCGACGAACGCCTGGGCGAAGGCGGGGCTGCATCCGTCTTCCGCGCCCGGGAGCTTCGGATCGGCGATCGCTCGGTGGTCTTGAAACTCTCCACCGACCGCGGCCAAGAGCAAGACATCCTGGGTAAGCTGGAACACCCTCATATCGTCCCGATCCTCTGGGCGGTCCCCCCAGACGAGCAAACGGGCCTTCGCGCCTTGTGCATGCCTTATCGAGCGGGCGCCACCTTGGATCGGGTCGTCGCCAACCTGCCCGCCCCCCACGCGGGTCGCACGGCACTCGAGCTCTGGGAGGCGCTCCGCAAGGCGATGCCCGCCGAGGCACCCTTCCCTTGCACCCCCAACTGGACCGACTTCCCCAAGGCGGGACGATTCGCCGACGCGGTCGCCTGGCTGGGCTGGAAGCTGGCCGACGCCCTGGCCCACGCGCATGAACGCGGGATCGTCCATCGGGACCTCAAACCCGCCAACATCCTCGTGACGGTCGCCGAAGGCCCCAAGGTCCTCGACTTCAACCTGGCCCACGACCCCAATTCTCCCGAACGGGCCGAGTTGGCGATGCGGGGCGGCACACTCCCCTATATGGCCCCCGAACAGGTCGGGGCCTTCCTCGACGATTCCCGCTGGGACCAGGTCCGACCGTCCGCAGACATCTTCAGCCTGGGTCTTCTTCTCCGCGAGGTCCTCACAGGCACGGCCCCGGAAGGGCCCGCCTGCCACCTCTCCCGCGCCAGGGCCCTTGCCGACATGCTCGACCGGCGTGTTCGTGCCCTGCCTCCTTTGGTGGGCCAGGCCCCCGGAGTACCTCATGGCCTGGCGGCGGTCCTCGACCTTTGCACCGCACCACGACCCGAGAAGCGCTACCCCAACGCCCAAGCCCTGGCCGACGACTTCCGACGTTTCGTGGAGCGCCGTCCGCCCTGTCTCGCGCGCAACCCGTCCGTCCGCGAACGCGTCGGCAACTACGCCTATCGCCACCGCCGGCCGATCGCCGTCTTGCTACTCGCGGCGGCAGTGCTCGCGGTCGGGGGGGCCGGGTCAGCGGCCTCGCGCTGGGGTCGTTTGCTGACCCCGCCTTCCGAGTCCTTATTGGAGCAAACCCTGGCGCCATTCGAACCCTCCCAACTTTTGGAAGACAGGCACCAAGCCAGGCAAGCGGCCCAGGCCGTCGCCGAACTCTTGATGGGCCATCCCGACTCGGGCATCGTTCGCGACGCGGCCGTCGTCTTGGCCTGCCTGGGCGATCTGCCTCGACCCGCTCTGAATGGACCGCTCCCCGAGACCCCGGCCCCCAACGAGCGCGCCCCTCGTCTCCACCCCAAGTGGGCCCATTTGTTTCTGGAACATGGCAATAGCCACCTCTTTTATAAGGGGGGCGTGAGGCTCCCGGACGAATGCGCCGCGGCCTACCGGCTCGCGATGGCGTTCGACCCCGACGACGGCGAGGCTTGGGTCCGCTTCGGTCAACTCGCCAACCAGCATATGGACTTTCGCGAGGCCCACGCATCCTACACGAAAGCCATCGAAGCACGCAAAAAGCCATGCGTCGGCAAAGACCGAGTGCTTTCCCTGGCCTATGGCCTGCGCGCGGGCATCGACTTCAAGCGCGCGGACGAATTGCTCGAGCAGTCTCGAAAACTCCGCGCCTCGCCCACCGCCAGCGTCTCCCTGTATCAGCAGGCGCTCGCGGACCTTCGCCTGGCGGAATCGCACCAGACCGAACGCGACGATCCGGCCTACCGAGACCTCGATCGCGCCTACCGTATCCGCATCCTAACGACCCTCGCCCACGTCCAAGACGCCCTCACCAACATCGAAGGGCCCGCGACGCCGGGCGATTTCCAGAACGTCGCCAAAGCGACCACAACGCTCGGATGGCTCGCCGATACGATCGTCTGGAGGCGCGAGGTCCTACGCATCGCGCCGACACTCATGGAGGCCCAGGAGAAAGCCAGGGCCCTAGATGAAGTCGGCCCCCGCCTCAAGGACCGAGAGGCCACCCTCGCCAAGTGGGTCGCCGCCTACGACCGCACGCTCAAAGACACCTGTGACACGGACAACGGCCTCTCGAAAGCGATCGACCGCGCCCGTGAACTCCTCGACAATGGGGCCTGAGCGTCACTCCCGCGCGACCTAGAGTTGCAGAGTCAGGCCCGCGTCCGGATGCGCGGTTGGGGCCACTCACTCTTCTTTGGGGTCGGAGCGCGAATGACCGGTCAGATCTCTTTAATCGAGCTCTGGGAGGGCCTGCGCGATGCGGGCCTTCCCGAGGTGATGATCTACCTCCCCGACGGTACGGCCAGCCGATGCCACTGGAAAGACACAGCGCTCGTGGGAGGCACACGCGTCGCTTTGCTGGGAGACCAGGAACGGGGGATCGTCCGCATCATCCCGATCGAGACGGCGACCGGGATCGGCATTCCCAGCCCTAAAGGGGTGGACCCCCAAGGCTATCGCGCGGTCGTCTTCGAGAAACTCAAACCCGCCGATCCGAAGGGACAATCCTAACGTCCCCCCGTGGCCTGGCGATGTCTCATTCCGCTATGCCCCCGACGTTGCCGATGGCACCCGAAACGTCGGCCGGTTTGCCGCGGGGATGGAACTGACTGTGGACGAGTCTCAGGCGGGACATTTCCACACGTGTGTACACTTGCGTCGTGGCGATGGAGGAGTGTCCCAGCATTTCCTGCACGACCCGCAAGTCGGCCCCACCGGCAAGCAAGTGGGTCGCGAAGCTATGCCGTAACGTGTGGGGGCTAACCGAATCGGGCAGACCAGCGGCTCGTGCGTGCGCCTTGACGATCCGCCAGAGACCCGTTCGGCTGAGGGCCCGGCCGCGTCGTGTCAGAAAGAGGGACGCGATATCACGACGGCCCATCAAGAAGACGGGCCGGTCCGTCGTCATGTAGGAACGCAACGCCTCGATCGCTCGGCTGCCCAAGGGGACGAACCGCTCCTTGTCCCCTTTGCCCACGCAACGGGCCAGACCGGTCCGGAAATCGAGGTCGCGCGGCTTGAGGCCCACGACCTCCGAGGCCCGACATCCGGTGGCGTAAAGCGTCTCCAAGACGGCGCGGTCACGACGACCAAGTGGCGTAAGCGGGCTGGGCGCCTCAAGAAGGCGGGTGACGGCCGATGGGCCCAGGACCGTGGGCAGTCGGTCCCAAAGGGCGGGTGAATCCAGCAACTTGGCCAGGTTCTCCTCAAGGCGCCCTTCGAGTATGAGGAACCGAAAGAAGGTTGAAAGGCTGGCGATGTGTCGGTTGATGCTCGATGGTGCCAGACCGCGTTCGCGTAAGGACTGGACGTAGCCGCCCAGGTCCACGATCGCGAGGTCACGCAAAGGACCAGGCGCGTGCTTCTTGCGCCAGGAGATGAAACGGGCGAGATCGGCCCGATAAGCGGCCAATGTGTGGGGCGAGGCCCCGCACTCCGCCATCAAATAGTGCAGGAAAGGGCCAAGAGGGTCGGTCTCCGGGTCGGGTCGAAAAGAACGCTCACTCATGGCGCGGCACTCCCCACCACCATCCGATCGACCGCGAGCGTGTCCTGGCTTCACTTGCCGCCTGTTTTTCGAGGGACGGAGGGAATGTCGGGACCAGCCTCGTCGGGAGCGTGCGATGGCGACTCGTTCCTCGTATGCTATTGACTGGCTCATGGCCTCGCAGGAGTCACCTGTCATGCTTCCACGACAAACCCAACCCAACCGTCGCCAAGCGATCGAGGCGGCCGGCGCCGCCTTCTTGGGCCCCGCCTTGCTCGGAGG
Organism: uncultured Isosphaeraceae bacterium; assembly: GCA_937858365.1. Taxonomy (GTDB): domain Bacteria; phylum Planctomycetota; class Planctomycetia; order Isosphaerales; family Isosphaeraceae; genus CALLYK01. The sequence goes on from CALLYK010000500.1 coordinate 7,753, forward strand.
CGCCCCGATGCGCGAGAGCGGCGAGACCGTCATCCAGCGCGGTCGTGTCAAGCAGTCACTCGTTCATTGGTGCTACGCGCCCCATTTCGACGTCCCCAAAATGATCGAAGTCGCCAAGACGCTCGGCTGTCAGAGCATCGAACTCATCGACCCCAAGCACTTCCCCGCGCTCAAGGAGTCTGGCCTTGTCTGCGCCATCGGCTCGATCGACATGGGTGACGACCCTCCCTTTGTGCACGGGTTCAACGACCCGAACAATCACGAGCGGGTCGTGAAGGCCACGACGCAAGCGATCGACGCCTGCGCCGCGTTCGGGTCCCCCAACGTGATTGCGTTCACCGGAATGCGCGCCGGACTCCCCGACGACGTGGGCGCGAAGAACTGCGTCGCCGGTTTCAAAAAAGTGGTCGGCCACGCCGAACGCAAGAACGTGACGATTTGCTTGGAAATGCTCAATTCTCGCGTCTCGGACCACCCTATGAAAGGTCATCCCGGCTATCAAGGAGATCACACCGATTATTGTGTGGACATCATCAAGGCCGTAGGGTCGCCCAATCTCAAGCTGCTGTTTGATATCTATCATGTTCAAATTATGGATGGCGACGTCATCCGGCGCATCCGTCAACACAAGGACCTGATCGGCCACGTCCACACGGCGGGCAATCCGGGTCGCGGCGAACTCGACGACAACCAGGAGATCAACTACCCGGCCATCATGCGGGCCCTGGTGGAGACGGGTTACTCGGGCCATGTTGGCCAGGAGTTCATACCAACGCGCGACCCACTGGCCGGCCTGAAGCAAGCCGTCTCCCTTTGCGACGTCTGAAGGCCCTTACCTTCGAGGTTGTCCGTCATGCTCATTCTGGCGCTTACGCTCCTGATCGCACCGACCATCAACGATTCGGACCAAGCGCCGACTCACGACGGTTGGACAACGACGGCCCCTCGCGACGAGGTCCGACCGGCCTTTCGCGTGGGGGCCCACCTGGGTCGTGACAAGGGGACCGCCTTGATCATCGAGGCCGACGCGCGTGAGGGCCTTCATGGTTCCTGGGCGAAGGTCTTTCCAGTTGTGGGCGGTCGCCACTACGAGGTCCGCGCCGATCGTCGCGTGGAGCATGTGAGCACAGCGAGGCGTTCCGCGTTCGTGAAGGTGACATGGCTCGACGCCCAAGACCGCAAGGTGCCCGAAAGCCGGGGCGTGGTCGGCAATTACTTGCGTTCGTACAAAGCGTCGGCCGAATCGGAATTCCCTCCCGACCGCGCGACCGACGGCGAAGGCTGGACCGAGATGGCCGAGGTCTACCAGGCGCCCGAAGGGGCGGCGCGGGCCCGCGTGGAACTCTGCTTGCTGTGGGCACCGAACGGACGGGTCCTATGGAGCGGCCCCTCGTTCGCCGAGACGTCGGCGCCGCCGAAACGATTGGTCCGCCTCGCGACCGTGCATTACCGACCCGAAGCGGGCAAGACACCCGAGGAAAAGCGCGCCCAGTTCGCGCCTCTGATCGCCGAGGCGGCCCGGCGGAAGGCCGACCTCGTGGTCTTGCCGGAGACGTTGACCTACTTCGGGACCGGGCGCTCGTTCGCGGACGTGGCCGAGCCGATGCCCGGCCCTTCCACGACTTACTTCGGCGGGCTCGCGAAAGAGCACAATCTCCACATCGTCGCCGGACTGGTGGAGCGCTCGGGGCACCTCATCCACAACGTGGCGGTCTTGATCGGGCCCGACGGGTCGGTCGTCGGCAAGTACCGGAAGGTCTGCCTACCGACAGGCGAGGTCGAGGCGGGCATCGCCCCCGGGAGTGAGTACCCGGTCTTTGAGACCCGTTTCGGCAAGGTCGGACTCATGGTCTGCTACGACGGCTTCTTTCCCGAGGTCGCTCGGGCATTGACTGCGAACGGGGCCGAACTGATCGCCTGGCCCGTTTGGGGCTGCAACCCGGAACTGGCCCGCGCTCGGGCGGCCGAAAACCATGTTTATCTCATCAGCAGCACTTATGAGGACATCTCACGCAACTGGATGATCTCGGCCGTGTTCGACCATACCGGCGAGCCGATCGCGCGTGCTTCGGAATGGGGGACGGTCGCGGTGGCCGAGGTTGACCTGAACGAACACACGCGTTGGCCCAGCCTGGGAGACTTCCGTCAGAAAGTCGCGCGACACAGGCCGGAAGACCGCTGACCCGACCTTCAACGGATGACCGTTGGGGCCCCGGGTTCAGTCATCATACAACCACATGCGCTCTTTGGCACGCTTCAGGAACTCGGCGATTTCCGGGTCGTCCGGAAACGTCTCACTCAGTCCTTGAAAGACCTCGACCGCCCCTCTCGCGACGCTCCAGGCCCCGCGCCACGACCCGAACGACGCGTTGTATCGGGCCTTGTTGTGCAGCAGGAGGCCGATCATCGTCCTTTGTCGTCGAAGGTCGTCAATGGTCCGCGCCTGGGCGCTAATCCTGTCCTCATTTCGGACGATGTCGGCCGGCGGGACACTGTCCGTCGTCAAGGCCCAGAAGACCGAATCGGGCCGGTCGGAGTGGAACTCCAGCGCGATGAAGGCCGTGAGGCAATCCTCTTCCCAGAGGAGGTCTTCCTTGAGTCGAAGCCCATAGCTGCCATCATGGTTGTCGATCACGTCCACCGTTCCCAGCTCGGCCGCCCGGGCCTTCGCCTCGGCCATTGGGGCGACATACCAGTTGGGTTGGGCCTCGGGGTGGCCTCCCTTCAGGACCTCTTGGAAGAGACGATCCCGCTCGGCATGAAACTGAGCGAGTCGGTCAGAAACCAAGCTTTGGACCTCCGCCCTCATCGAATCCCTGATGGCCGGCGTCTCGCCCGCGTCCAACGACCGCTCGAGTGGTTCAAACTTCAGGACCTGTTCGCGTTCGGTGAACCTCAGGATCCCCAGCCCGATAGCCTGATCACGGAGCTGCTCGCATTCACCGCGTTCAAGATGATGCCGAAGCATGAGTTCCAGGAACCACGGCCAGGGGACGCGTTCGTGAGGCATCAACTCCGCGAATCGCACAAGTGTCGACAAGGATACGGCGGTAGCCACGCGGTCCTCCGAAATCGACGGGTCATGGTTGTGTCTGTGGTTCATCCTATGGCCAATCGAATCGGGAGGCGACGAAGAAACGCGGGGGACCGATTCGGCTGCTAAGATCGGATGGAGGCCTCATGGCGCCTTCCGGGCGTCCCGTTCCCGCGAATTGATCGTGGTCCATCGAGAACGAAAGAGAGCGTGCGGCGTGCCCTTGGTGCTTTGCGTGATGGGGACTCGTCCCGAAGCGATCAAGATGGCGCCCGTCGTGCTCGAATTGGGTCGTCGGCGCCATGAGGTGGGCTCGATCGTTTGCGTCACGGGCCAACATCGCCAAATGCTCGACCAGGTGCTGGCCGCCTTCGCGATCCGGCCCGATGTGGACTTGGACCTCATGCGGCCCGACCAGGGGCTCTCGGCCCTCACGGCGGCCCTCTTCCCGGCCCTGGACGACCTCGTGCGTCGCGAGCGGCCCGATTGGGTCTTGGCCCAGGGCGACACGACCACCGTCTTGGTCGCTTCGCTGGTCGCCTTCTACAATCACGTCCGTTTCGGCCACGTCGAGGCGGGCTTGCGCACCGGGGACCTTCAGCGCCCCTTTCCCGAGGAACTCAACCGCTACGTGGCCGATCGGGTCGCCGACCTGCTCTTCGCCCCCACCGAACACTGCCGTAGGGCCCTGCTCCGCGAAGGGCATCCCAACGAGCGCATTCATGTGACGGGCAACACGGTCATCGATGCGCTGAGGCTCATCCTGGAGCGCCCGCACTCGTGGTCTTCGGGGCCCTTGTCGGACCTTCCCAAAGATGGTCGCCTCGTGCTCCTGACGGCCCATCGGCGTGAGAGCTTCGGCCAACCCTTGCGCGACCTTTGCCTGGCGATCCGCGACCTGGCGCACGCTTTTCCGGACGTTTGTTTTGTCTTCCCCGTTCACATGAATCCCCAGGTACGTCAACCCGTGGGAGAGGTCCTTTCGGAAGTCGCCAACGTCAGGCTGCTCGATCCCCTGGATTATTCGTCGTTGATTCATCTGATGAAGCGTTCCTGTTTGGTCCTCACCGACTCAGGCGGCATTCAGGAGGAGGCACCCGGCTTGGGAGTGCCGACACTTGTCTTACGCGACACGACAGAAAGGCCGGAAGGGGTCGAGACCGGGGTCGTCAAACTCGTGGGTACGAACCGGGAAAGGATCGTGGCCGAGGCGGGCCTTCTCCTGCGCGATCACGAAGCCGCCGCCGCGCGGGCCGAGCAGGTTCTCCTTCGGCACGCGCACGTGGTCGAAGCGCACCTCCGCGTGGCTGCCCCAGCCGCCGCCCTCCTCGCCCATCACGGAGAGGTTGCGCACGAGCGTGTAGCCGGGCGACGGGAGCGGGACGAGGATCTGGCTCGCGCGCAGGTACGGCGGCGCGTCCGGATCGGTGACGAGCATCGCGATGGCGAACGCCGCGCCCTCCGCGCCCGTCGTGAACCACTTGTGCGCGTCGAGCTCCCACGTCTCGCCGCGGTCGTGCGCGCGGCCGTCGAGCATCACGGGGTTGCTGCCCGCGTTCTCGGGCTCGGTCATCGCGAAGCAGCTGCGCACCTCGCCGCGCGCGAGCGGGCGCAGGAAGCGCTCCTTCTGCGCTTCGGTGCCGTGCAGCACGAGGATCTCCATGTTGCCGACGTCGGGCGCCTGGCAGTTGAACGAGTAGTGGCCGAGCGGGCTCTTGCCGAGCTCCTCGCTCATGCAGGCGAACTCGACCAGCGACAGGCCGGCGCCGCCCAGCTC
>CALLYK010000501.1 GCA_937858365.1 uncultured Isosphaeraceae bacterium
CCGGCGCGTGGATGCCGTCGCCGCGATTGTGAGTGAGCGGGTGGCCGTTGAAGACCTCCATGAAGCGCCCTTTCGTGGCCAGCGCCAGGTCCTCGGCGTTGATCGCGTAGCCGAAGTTCGGGTGGTTCATCATCCCCAACGTGGCGCGACCCAGCCTGCGCCCCTGCGCCTCGATCGCGCTGAGGTTCTTGGTCATCGACTCGACCGCTGACTTGCCGGTTTGGGGCGCGATCCGCTCGGAAATGTTCGCCGCATTGATGTGGATGGGCTTACGCTCGAACTGGTCGGTGATCTCCTCGCCCTGGATGAGCAAGAAGCGGCCCGCCTCGTCAAACAAGGCGCGAATCTCGCCCAACGGCTTGAGGCGTACTTGCTCCACGCCGTCGTTCGTGCGCGTTTCGACCCAGTCCTCGCCGAAGCGTTTCTTGTACCGCGCCACCACGTCGTCGCGGGCAAGGCGATTGGCCTCGACGACATCCACCCATTTTGGTCCTTGGATCAAGATGTCGTGATCGGAAAGCGCTAAGAAATGGTAGCCGTGCCGGCGATACCAATCGGCGGCCATTTCGGGGAACTCGTTACCGTCGCTCCAGAGCGTGTGGGTGTGCAGGTTTCCTTTGAACCAGCGTTCGGGCGGCGGCCCCTCGTCGTCGCCCCCGGTCGGAAAAGGAGCAACGGTCACCAGGACCAACGTCAACGTGGAGAGGACCAACATGAGGCGACTCCTCGGCGAGTGCCCGCGAACATGGGCCGACCAAAGGATGGGGCCGGGGGGAGAGGATAAGTACCATCATGTCGCACCAGGGACGCCTTGTCCACGACCTACTCACGCCATCCTCGATTGGCAACTGGAAGACGTCCGTCCAATTGCGTTATCGTGAACATTTGGAAGAGGTCGGTGAGTTTGCCTGCGTGATAGGATCTTGAGAAGGGCTGGTCCCGATGAGCGAGCTGCGCGTTGTGTTCGATGGTGGCGGACTGGACGGTCACGTGGTAGATCGCCTTGCAAACCATCAGGTCTAAAAAGGTGTCATCCAATTGATTTGATTGTCAAACCTCGGCGCAGGTCCAGACCCTATCGGCTGTCCGACACAGCCATCTTTTGTTCAGCCAACACGAAGATCGGGTCGTGACGATTGAGCGGGCGACGTTCTCTCACTTTTTCTAGCCAGGTCGCGATTCGTCCTGCAGAATTTCGGTTGGCCCTTTGACAATCCGCAAGCATCAATTCCATCCCGACGCACAATCGCGGGGCCTTAGCATTCGTTCCGCGTTTGGAAACGGTTTTCTCCACAACCAACTCTATGCTAAGGACTTGCGTCAATTCGTCTAATGCTGGGCAATTTCGGAAGAACAGACCCGTTTTGTCGACGCAAGAGGTTGTCGAAAAATATCTTGTGACGATCGCCTTTGTGCAAACTCCCTGGAAAGAAACCCCGACCGCCGACTAGCTTTGAGAGTCCCTTCAGGTCCCCCTCCCTTCCAAACCTGAACTTGACTCTTTCCGACTGGGAGGGATAGTACGAGAAGGTGTTTCGCGCATTGTCCTCGCTTCGGCTGCTTCGTCCGTTTTGGTCAGGAGGGGCTTCGTCATGACTCGGAAACCGCGCAGGGCCTCGGGTCCCATCGTCCCGTGGCTGGCCCTGGGGGCCGCGGCCCTTCTGGCCGCTCCCGCGCTCGCCCAGGACGAGAAGAAGGTCGAACTGCCGCCCGAACCCCAGGCCGTCCCTGAGTTGAACCTGGCCCCGCTGCCCACCTTCCCCGTTACGCGCGGCCGAAGTGCCCCCAATGTCCAATTCGTGGACACCACCCTCCTGCCCCGCGACAAGGCCCCGCGCCTCGATTACGTTGGGCAAGAGCAAGGGAAAGACTTCACCCTCGGGCAAGCCCTCAAAGGCGAGCAGAGCGGCGCGACCGCCCTTATTGCCAGCGACCTCGACAACGGTGACAACGGTACGCTTACCCTGGCCCGCCTTCAGGGCGAGTTCCGCGACGGCGAGTCCATCGTCGACGCCAAGGGGGGCTCCGCCCAAGTGAAGGGGGCCATCAAGCCAGGCATCTGGGTCCTCGACTTCGCCTTCAAGCCGATCCGCGTCCAGACCGTCGAAATACCAGGCAAGGGGCGCCGGAAAATCTATTACATGTACTATCGCGTCATCAATCACACAAATAAGGCGCGACCATTCGTCCCTCAGTTCACATTGGTCTTGCCGGAAAGCGGCCGGGCGTATCAAGACGTCGTCTTGCCGAATGCTGTGGAAGTGCTCAAGCTGATCGAGACCCGCGAGGACCCGTCGGTGCCGCTCCTGGGAGCGGTCAACTGCATCGGCTCGGTGACGCCGAGTACGAGGCAAGGCGTGGACGACGCCGTCTTCGGCGTGGCCATGTGGGAGGTCGACGACGCGATCGCCAAGGCCGACCGCTTGAGCATCTACGTCCGCGGGCTCTCCGACGGCTACAAGCGGATCACGACACCGGAAGGCGAGGCGAGCCAGGTCCGCTACAAGACCTTGCAAATCAACATCGACCGGCCGGGAGACGAACGCCAACTCAGCAACCGCGAGTTCCGCCTTCTCGACCCGCCCTACGAGTGGACCTACTGGTGAGCCGCCGCTCCCAGGACCAGACGGCAGGGCCGGTCACGAGAGACCGGCCCTTTGACATGTCACTTCGAGAAGTCCAAGCATCTCCAAGCGTTGGAGCCGACGCGCCATGACGGCCTCGGGCGAATCCGGCTTGGAGCGGATGCAGAGTTCGATGAATCCGAATGGGTCCCAGGCGTTGGCCTGGATGACGCGGTCGGCGACGGACGAACCGACCGGGCCGAACAGGATGGCCGAGGCGGAGCGGGCCAGGGTGGGATAGAGCGGGTGTCGGCCCACGCGACGAAACCAGTAGGACGCGTTCGAGGCATCGGGCTCGCGGCGGTGAGCGATGCCGTGCCAGTAGCCCGAGACCTCGCGTTCCCCTTGGTCGTCGGCCATTTGGGCCGCTTCGTGGCTGTCGTCCCAGAAGTCGAGGACCTGACAAAGGCCCGCGCGCAAGGCCAGCAGTGAGACGGGCTGGGCCTTCGGGAGCAAGGCCGAGAGGGCCGCGACCGAGAGGGCGAAGGCGAGCTTCGGTCGTGGTGGCGGTTGTTGGAGGAGCGGCGGGCCCACGGCGTCGAGTTCGTGACCCAGGCCTGAGGCGGTGAGGGCCTCGATCAGGTCGGCCGGCGTGATCGCCAGGGCCGCGAGGACCTCTTGAGGATTGTCGCCGCGCTCGATTCGCTCCAGCGCCTCGGCCTGAAACGGGACCACGGCGCCGATGGAGAGACGCTGAAACATGCGTGTCAGTCCGACTTCAATGCGATGGTGGTTCGGGCGGGGGGCGCATCGTAAGGTCTCGCACGTGGGTCGGGCAAGGAGTTGTCGCGGACGAGCCACCCATCTTCGCCCACGAAGAAGGTACCCGTGTCGGCCACGATGAGGTTGAAAACAGGCACAACCACACCCGGTTCAATGCTCTCGATGATCGCCGTGCCGCGAACGGTCCGAATCATGTCGCCCGGTTCAAGGTCGCGGGCGAGGGCCCAGCCCTTGCCCGCGCGCCAGAAGCGGTGGATCTTGGTGGCCACGATGGTCTCCTCGCCGGCCTTAATGCGCAGGGTCTCGGCGGGCGGGTTGTGCAAGGCCCCGGTTACGGGACGATACGTCATGCTCCCGGTGGCGACGTCTTGGCTTAGGACCATGTCGCCCACGCGGAGTCCTTCAATCGGTCGAAGGCCCGCGCGGGTGTGGACCAGTGTGCCGGCGGCGAAGCAACTGCTCGAGGTGGTGTAGCCGCTACGAGGGGAGTACGGCAGGCCGGGCAGCGAAGGCGGCTGATAGGCGATAGGCACGGGCTGGTCGATGGTCGGCCTGGGTTGATTGGGGTCTGGGCTTGGCGCTGGGTCATAACGATATCCGATGGAATCTTGATACCAGGAGCGCCATCGCTCGCGGTCGGCGCCCAACTCGGTCCCCACGAAGGGGCCGAGGATGGCCAGGACCCGGGTGTTGACCTCGCGCGCGCGGGCGTTCTCGCGATCGAGTGCGGCGACATCGGCCGCGAGCTGGGCCTGGGCGACTTGGGCGGTCAAGACGCTCTCCCGCACCATCACCTGCGTGCGTTGTCGGGCGGTCTCCAGCACGGAGGCGGCGCGTCGGCCCGCGCTTTGTTGGGCCAGGTCCCAAGCGACCAGCGGGTTGGTGGCGAGGGCGTCGATACCCAGTCCGGTCCCGCTCAGACCCGACAACGCCGAGAGCCGGGAAGCGGTTTCCACAGCCACATTGAGGTCAGGCTGGAAGGCGAGGTGCGAGCCTGGGTCTCTCTGGAGGGTCCTCACTTCATTGGCCGTGAGGAAGATCGGTATCCCGTCGGGGCCGGGGACCCATTGGCCGGCTCCGCGTGCGTCGGTGAGGACCGGTGGGGGCGAGTAGGTCCGACGGACGTTGACTTCCTGACCCTCGACGAACAGGACACCTGGTGCGCCGGGCCCGCCCACAGGACGGACCTCGTAACGGATCGGCTGGTTGAGTTGCTCGATCAGCTCGCGTGCGAACTCACGCGGGTCGCGACTACGCAGGGTCGCGGATGCCTGGGCGCGGGCCGTGGCCGAGTCGCTCCAGACCGCCAGCAAGGCGAGGAGCTTCGAGGCTCGCGCCGAATCGACCTGCCCCAAGACCTGCGCGGCGCGGACCGGTTCGGCGTCCTTGGCGGTGAGGAAGACGCGAAAGACGGCTGGGACGACTCGGGGGTCGGAGACATCGGCCAGGGCGCGTTCGGCCTCTTCGCGGCGAGCGGGGTCGCGAAGTAGACGCTTCAATTCGGTGAGTTTCGCAGTCCAACCGATGGTCGCTTGTTTTTGGGTCTCGGCCTCGACCTTCTCCGCCTCGACTTGGGCCTCGGTGAGCCAGCGGCCGTTGACTTGCTGACAGCCCAGCTTCTTCCAACCAGCGGAAAATTGGGGGTCGATGCGCACGGCGGCGCGCCAGTGGGCCTCGGCTTGTTCCTGGAGTGCGTGTCCCTCGCACCACTGGGCGAGTTTCGCATGGGCCGACACCGAGCCGGCCAGGGTCAGGCGTTTGGCCTCGTACTCGGCCAGAAGGGCCAGTCGCTCAGGCGAGGCGTTGGGCGGTTCCTCGGGCCTGCGCCAGGAGTCTCCATCCTTCACCAGGCCCGAGAGCGACCGGGCGAGCGTGTTGTCGGGGTCGGCGAATAGGGCCATTGCGAGGTGCTTGGTACGCTCGGTGGCCAGACCCTTCTGTTCGCACCACAGGGCCAGTTCGATCTGCGAAGCGGCGTCGCGGGGTGTGTCCCGCTTGAGCGCCTCGTATTCCGCTCGGTCCTTGTCCGACGGAGCAAGCAAGGATAGGGCGCAGATGCAAAGCCAGGTCGCCATGATGACCTCCCGCCCGAAGCGAAAGGGGCCTGATGCTGAACTGAGTGAGGTCAGCGCGACGTCACCGCCACGAACGGACCAGCCAGGCGATCATACGGTTCGGCGCGGAAGTCGGGAAGGGTGTTGTCATGCACGAGGAGCGCCGTGTCGCCGACGAAGAAGGTCGCGGCTTCGGCGACGTCGAGGTTGAAGACGGGGACGACCTCGCCGTCTTCGATCGACTCGACGCTCGCGGTCCCGCGCAAGGTCCGGATGGGGTCGCCGGCCTTGAGGTCGCGCGCCATGACCCAGCCGCGTCCGGCCACCCAGAAGCGGTGGAAGGTGCTCGCGACGATCGTCTCGCCGCCCGCCTTCACCGCGAAGGTCCTGCTGGGCGGGTTGCGATGGACGACGAGGACCGGCTCGTAAACGAGTTCGGCCGTCGCCGTCTTCTGGGCGAGGACGCGGTCGCCTACCTGAAGCGATTCGATCGGCCGGGGCCCGTCCAACGTCTGGACCATCGTCCCGGCGGCGAAGCAACTCATGCGAAAATAGGACAGGAGCCGGCCGCCGTAAAGAGGTGTCGAAAGGTCCTGCTGCGGAACGTAGTTCGGAAGGAGGTCCTCGACGACGGTGGTGCGGGGTTGGTCGATCTTGGAGGGCGGCGCATAGCCGATTTGGTCCACCCACCAGGCGAACCATTCCGTTCGCGACCCGGCCTTTTCCACTCCCGATGCGACTTGAAGAAGGGGCCGTGATCGCTCATTCATTTCGCGGACGCAGGTGTTGTACCGCTCCAGGCAAGCGATGTCCTGTCTCAACTGCTCTTGCGAGGCCAGTGCCGCTCGTTGCGCTTCCTCGGCCATGCGACCGAGAGGGACCGTCATGAGGAGTTCACGCTCGAGGCTCAGCGACGACATATTGTGGAAAGCTGAGACCTCGTTCGACATCAGTGCGAACATCCGAACGTCTGTCATCGGAGGCGCCATGAGCTCCATCAGTCCGGTGCCCAACACCTGCGGGCTAAAACCAGGGCCGGCTTGACCCAGCAAGGCCGCGGAGGCCGCGCGGCCGACCGGACTGTGCAAGACATTCGCCACCCTCTTAGGCGTTGGGACGTATTCGTCCACCAACAAATCAAGGGCCTTGTGGTGTTCCCAGTACGAGCCCACCCTGCGTTCCGCCATCAACTGTCCATTCGCGTCGTACCCGAGACGGTCCGTCGGCAAGATCACCGGGCCCGGCGGCGGGGAATAGGTCCGGACCAGGTTCACTTGTTTCCCTTCGACGAACAAGGCCCCTGGCGAGCCGGGTCCGCCCACGGGTCGCACCTCGTAACGAATCGGGTCTTGGAAGGCCTGGACGAGGACGCCCGCGTACTCGCGCGGGTCGCGGGTCGCCAACGCGCGACCCGCCATCCCGCGCAGTTCACCCGACTCGTCGTGCAAGGCCAGGAACGCCAGGGCCCGCGAGGCGCGCGGGTCGTCGATTTGACCGAGGAGCTGCACGCCACGACGCTTGTTCGGGTCCTTGCGGACAAAAAAGACCAGGATCACCGCGGGAACGGCGCGTGGTTCGGTCACTTCGCCGAGGTTGCGTTCCGCCTCGGCGCGGACCTCGTCCCGCTTGGAGCGCAGTTCGTCTTTCCAGCTGTCCAAGGCGGCGAGCCAATGGCGATCGGCTTCTCGTTGAAGGGCGGCCTCCGCCTTCTCCGCGGCGACTTGCGCGTCGGTCAGCCACCGACCGCTCACCTTCCTGCAACCGAGCGCCTTCCACGCGTGCTCGCGCTTCGGGTCCAATCGCACGACCGCTCGCCAATGCGCTTGGGCCTCTTCGTCGAGACCGTTCCTCTCGCACCACGCGGCCAGCTTGGTTTGCTCGTCGGCGGTGTTCTTGGCGGTCTCGCGTCGCCGACGATACTCGTCCCGCGCCGGGTTGTTTTTTTGGATGTCTTCCGGCTTCCGCCAGTCGTCGCCGTCTTTGATGAGGCCGAGCAGGGAGCGGGCCAAGACGTTCTCGGGATCGGCGAGTGTGGCCATCGCGAGGTGCTTGGCGCGTTCAGTGGTCAAGCCGTTTTTCTCGCACCAGAGGGCCAGTTGGACCTGCGAGACCGCGTCGCGTGGGGTTTCCTTTTTCAGGGCCTCATACGCCTCGCGCGGCGCCGACGGTGTGTCTTGAAGGACCAATCCGCAGAGAAGCGCGAACCCCAACATGGCGGCCTCCGATCGGTGTTTGGTTAGCTATCGACAATCGTTCGCGATGCGGAGCGAATCAAACGGGTTGGCCCTGAGGTCAGGCAATGTGTTGTCGTGGACCAGCAAGGCCCCTTCCCCGACGAAGAAGGTGGCGGAGTCGGCGACGTCGAGGTTGAAGACGGGCACGACCTCGCCGTCTTCGATTGACTCGACGGGCGCGATCCCGCGCAACCTTCGGATAGGATCGCCGGCGTTGAGATCGCGCGCCATGACCCAGCCGCGTCCGGCCACCCAGAATCGGTGCAGAGCGCTGGGGATGATCGTCTCTCCGGCAAGCCTCACACGTAATGTGGACGCCGGTGGGTTGTGGTGGGTCCTAACGATCGGCCGATAGGAAAGGCCCCCTTCACTCATGTCCTGGGCCAGGACGAGGTCCCCAACGCGCAGGTCCTCGATCGGCCGAGGGCCGTCGATCGTGGTCACCAGCGTGCCCGCTCCGAAGCAGACCGTGCCACCGCGAACCGACACTCCCGTGCCGGCCGTTAGTCGGCCGAGGACATCTGGATTGGCGACCATTGTCTGATTGTAAAGAAGCGGCACTGGTCGGGGCACATAAGCAAGTGGGACATTACGGTCCAGGGTGGGACGCGGGTAATCGCGTGGGGCCTTCGTCTTGTAGCCCCAGAGGTCAAGCCACCAAACTCTCCAGGCGTCGGGGTCCTCACCATGATCGACCCCCGCGGAGTAACTCAAGACCATCCGCGCCCGATCGTTCACTCGGCGTGAGAGCTGGTTGTACTGCTCGATGACGGCCACATCGTTGGCCTGCTGCTGATAAGCCATCGCGGCTGATCGCAGATACTCGCGCTGGATCTGACCGAAAGGAACGGTTTGCGTGTCGAGATGCGGGCCCGCGGGAATGGGGTCCGACACGGGGCCTGGTGTCCTTGGTGTCAGCATTTGCGCGATGGTGCCGAGGCTTCCGAACGCGTTGTATTTCTCACGGTCTCTGGGATTGACGAAGAACCAATCTGGGATCGGAATGGGGATGCCCCTGGGCTCCAAGACACGGTGGGGCGAGATGTCCGCGGCGCGCCCTCCACCCAAGGGACCGTTGAAGTGGACCAACGGGCCCCCGACCCTAGGCATCGCGATGGGGCCCTGGGGCGGCACGAGTGCTTCGGGGCAGTAAGGCGTCCCCATCCCGATCATCGTGGGGAGACCCTCGGCGTCGAGTCCATACCAGGCAAACGGCGAGAGAGGAATGAAGGGCGCCGGCGGCGGCGCGTAAAGAAGGCGGACATTGAACTGCTTGCCTTCCACGAACAAGACACCGGGCGAACCCGGACCACCCACGGGCAGCACTTGATATCGCAACGGCTTGTGGATCAGGGCGATGACGAACTGAGCGAACTCGCGAGGATCACGTTGACGAAGGGCCTCAAGGGCCGCCTTGCGCACGGGATCGTGGTCGCTGAGGAGCGAGAGGCCCGCCAACGCGCGCGTGGCCCCGGGTGCGTCCATGCCCGCGAAGACGCGGACCGCGAGCGTTTGATGACGCTCATTCATGTCGAGCAGATACTGACACAAAGCTGGAATCGCACGCGGATCCTTGATGTCGAGCAAGGCCTCTTGGGCCTCTTCGGCTTGGGGGTGGTCTTTGCCGTCAAGGCGTCGCATAAGGTCCTTCACTCTGCCTTGCCAGAGTTCATTCGCGGCGCTCTGGGCCTGCGTTTCGGCCTTCTCCGCGGCGATCTGCTCCTCGGTCAGCCAGCGGCCATTCACCTTCTTGCAGCCCAGCTTCTTCCAGGCCATCTCCCGTTTTGGGTCCAGACGCACGACCGAGCGCCAGTGGGCCTGTGCCTCCTCCTTCAGTCCCCGCGACTCACACCAAAGGGCCAGCTTGCTATGGTCGTCGGCCGTGTTCTTGGCCTTCGCGCGACGGTCCCGATATTCCACGCGGCTCGGGTCGTTTGCTTTCTCGGCCGCCGCCTCCTCCGCGCTCTTCCATTCATCGCCGACCTTCACCTGACCCAGAAGTGATCGCGCGACCGCGTTATCAGGCTCGGCGAGTAGGGCCATCGCTAAGTGCTTGGCGCGCTCCCTCGCCAGGCCGTTCTCCTCGCACCACAGGGCCAACTGGATTTGCGAGGCCGCTTCGCGATCGGTCGTCGCGTGCAGGCGTTCATACTCAGCCCGCTTGTCGTCAGGACGCGGTCCTTCTCCGACATTCAAAACCAAGGCCGTCGAAAGTAGCACCAGCGCCCACATCGACACACCCCTTCCCACTAGGTTGTCTCAGTCGGTTCGCGCCGAGATATCAGAGCGTAAACTAGCACCCAATCATCCATTCGTCAAGTGGGGGCTGTCGTCTCCACACACATTTCGCATGAAGGCGACGGGGATTGACAAGACAATCGCGTTTCGGGTCCGTAAGGGCCAATGCGGGTCCTGAGAGACAGCAGGTCGAACGAACCCCCAGACTTCGGAATGAGCGTGAAGGCCCCGAAGGATGAGCCGGGAAAGTGAGGCGATCATGGCCGATGGGACCAACGAGCGGGTCAAGACATCATTGCTGGACCAACGCACCATCGAGGCGCGCATCGTGGGTCCGCTCGTCGAGGCGTTTCGCTTTGAATTTGGCGAGGAGAAGACGCTCGAAGTCTTGCGCCGGGTGGTCGCCGACCTTGCTCGCCAAAGCGGTGCCGACCTGGCGAGGCGATTGGGAGAGGCGAGCCTGACGGCCTTCGCATCGACCTTGCAAGTCTGGACCGAGGGGGAGGCCCTCGAAGTCAACGTGTTGGAGCAGACCGACGAGCGCTTCGACTTCAACGTGAAACGCTGCCGCTACGCCGAGATGTACCGCGAGTTGGGCCTGGAGAAACTCGGGTCGAGCCTCTCGTGCCTTCGCGACTTCGCCTTGGTTGAAGGCTTCAACCCCCGCATTGAACTCACTCGAACGCAAACGATCATGGAAGGGGCCGACCACTGCGACTTCCGCTTCCGACGGGTCGAGCAGGAAGACGGGGAGGACCAACACTAAGACACGGATGACACGAAGAAGAAAGCGGTGAAGTCGTTCTTCGCTTCGTCCCTCTCGTTGCTTCTCCGTGCCTTTCGTTTGGCCTCACCGATCGGAGCCCCATCCGGCCGCTTCAGACCACGGGTCCGTTGGCCGACTCGGTGTTGCTGAGGCTCTGTTGACGCATCGCGGCGGCCCCGAGAAGGCCCCCCAAGCCCATCGACTCGACCGCCGTGCTGGGCACCAGCATCAACGCGCCCTTTTCTTTCAAGCCTTCGTAAAGAATGTTCATAGCCCGGAGATGCAGGGCCGTCGGGTTGCCGTCGTAGCAGCGCGATGCCTTCTCAAAGAGGTGCGCGATCTCGACCTCGGCCGTCCCCAAGATGATCCGGGCCTCTTTTTCCCGCGATGCCTGCGCCTCGCGCGACATCGCGTCTTGAAGGGCCGTCGGGATCACGACGTCGCGCATCTCGACAGATTGGACCGTGGCGCCCCAAGGGGTCGTCCGTTCGTCGATCAGCTTTTGGAGCTCCGACTCGATCTGCTCGCGACCGCGTAGAAGCACGGTGAGCGGCGTCCGGCCGATGATGTCGCGCAGGGCCGTTTGCGCGGCCCAACTGATCGCCGCTTTGTAATCCTGAACTTCGAGTGCCGCCTTCTCAGGGTCGTTCACCATCCAGAAGAGGACGGCATCCACGTTCACGGGCACCGTGTCGCTTGTGAGCGACTCCTCCGCCGCGAACCCGGTGGTGATCGTGCGCTGGTCGATCCACGTGGAGATCGTCTCGACGCCCGGCACGATCCAGAAGAGGCCCGGCCCCTTGAGGCCGACATAACGGCCCAACCGCAAGACGACCGCCCGCTCCCACTGATTAGCGACCTTCGGCGAGGCCGCCGTGACGAACCCCAAGACAATCCCGATGATGATCGGCAAGGGAGAGTTGCTCACGATCGTGGCGATGAGCCCGCCCCCCGCGCAGCAGACGAACAGGAAGACCGCGATAATGTTGGGCGCACGAACGTTCGTCGCGGCGCTCGCGTTTCGATCGCGACCCGAACTTGTGGTCATCGAGCTGCTACCCATCGTTGCTCCCTTTCTTGCGGATGCGAAGCGCCAAGCGGTTCGCGGCCTCCTCGGCTGTGAAACCGAGGACCGCGGACTCGGCGATAAAGCGATCAACCAACTCGTCAAGGCGCGCCGAGCGCTCGGCGAGCGGGCCGTTGTGTTCCCCGGAACGTCTGACGAACGTGCCGACCCCCCGCCGAGTTTCCAGTAACCCCGTCCGTTCGAGTTCGCCGTAGACCTTGGCCACCGTGTTGGCGTTGATCCGCAGGTCCACGGCAAGCTGACGAACGGTGGGCAACTGGTCCCCCACGGCCAACCGACCCGTCGCCGTCGCCGCCTGGATCGCCCGAGCGAGCTGAGCGTACAAAGGCATCGGGTCGGCCGGGTCGAGCGCGAACATCAAACGCCCCTTGTGCGATTGTTCTAGGAGAATAGTACAAACGGCGCTACGTGATGTCAACAAGGCGCTCCAACGATCATCGACCTATTTCAATCCATCTAGACTTGCTCAAGAGTGCTTCGCACGACGCACATCTTGAAATCGAGAGAAGGCCTACGAAGTGGGCCGTTACTTCGATGGTGGGTGAAGATTGGGCCGACACCAAGAGCTCGCGCGGCGCGACCTTCGTGGAGGGTCGCACGAGCTCTTGGACAGAAGACCCGCATCTTCATCCGCATCGGCGGATCGATCATCCTCGTCGGTCAAGCCCATCACGGGACTGGGGGCTGGTAGGGCCTCGCGTGGCCGAACGTGAAGGCGTAGGAACCGGGTTTCGACTTGAGGTTCAGGGGCTTGGACAGAGTGACGATGCGCGCCGTGCCGGGAGGCGCGGACTTGACCGTGACCATTGTCCCCGGTTGGATGCCCGGTCCCGTGACCTGGACCTGTCCGAGTGGACCGAGCGCTTGCAGCGTGTCGTAGGCCGCTTGGTCTTGGATGTAGATTTGGTCGGGACCTTGCGCCGGCGTCCCCACCGTCCCTCGGGCGACCACTGGGCCGAAGAAGAAGAAGGGGTCCGTCCCCCCGACTTGCGCGTTGATCGGGTCGGACAGCCAGATCCAGCCGTCCGTGGCGTCGATCGCCACGACGGTCGTCCCCGGCTTCACACCTGTGCCGTTCACCAATGTGCCGACCGAGTTGTTGGGCTTGTTGTAACCCACCAATTGATTGACGAGGGCCGAAGTCAGTCCCGTGATCTTCGTGAGACCCAGAGGATAAGTCGGGTCGGTGTTGTTGGCCACGACGCCGCTCGCTTTCAAGGGACCGTAGAAAGCGACCGTCGTCCACTCATTCGGGTTTTTCACACCGCTGAGGTTGCCGGTCTGGTCGGTGATGCCCCCGAAGGCGAGGTCCAGGTGCCTCGACCCGTTCGCGCCGATGTCCGACGTGTCGTCGTCGATCGAGAAGCCATAGCCGGAGAGGCCCAACTTCTCGTGGACGAACCAAACGAATGGGTCCAGGTTGAACACGTTGAAGTCCTGTCCTCCGGTTTGAAGGGCCGGGTCGGGATACCACTGCGATTGGTCGGAGTATGCCGGGTTCGTCCAATCCGGCACGCCGCGCAGCAGGGACTTGATCTGGTTGGTGACGATCACCTGAATGTCCGAATTCAGGTTGGGCAAGAGCGAGACCGTGGCCCCGATGATGTTGGCCAGGAGTTGGACCGATGGATACGCGGCGGACCCTGGGACGGTCGTGCTCATCGAGGCCATCACCGAATACACGGTTTGCGAGAAATCGACGGCCGGACCATCGCCCGTGGGCGAGAAGTTAGCCAGCAGGGCCCATGTCTTCCCCTTGTCGTTGAAGCCGGCAAGCGTGCTCAAGTCGGGCGGACTGAAGATGTAGTTGCCCGAGCCGACAGCGGCCTTGCTCAAGGTGACCGTGTTGCCGGAGACCGCCAGGACAATGCACCCGGTCCCTGGGATGCCGCCGTTGCTCACCCCCATCCCGGGTTGCACATTGGCCGCGTTGGGCTGGTTCGGGTTGAGGATGAGGCGTTCGGCGTTGTTCGCGTCGATCATGCCCGTCAGATTGAAGGGGGTCGTCACGCCGAGGTCTTTCCGCACGTGGTCCACATAGAATTGCGCCCAGGAATACCAGAGGGTCATCATGGGTGTGGCCGCGTCGTCCTCAAGCGGCCGCGCGAACGTGTACGTGTGCAGGCCGCGGTTGGCGACGATCGTGTCGTTGCTGATCTCAACGACCCCGGTCGGCGTGCCGGTTGATGTCCCGTCGTCCGTGAGGACCTTGGTCAGTGTGGTATTGGGCGGCACGTCACTGCCCAGGGGCGGTTGGACGCTTGAGGTGACGTTGAACGTTTGGCCCGCGTAGAACTGATCGCGCAAGATCACCAGAAGGGCCTTGTCCGCGTCGGTCGCATCGTTCAGGAGAAGTTGGTTCGGCTTCAGGGTCGCAGTGTCCGAGCGACCGCCTGGGGCGATGTAGGCCGGTCCCGAGCCCCCACTCGTGAGCTGATTGACAGGCAAAAGGATGCTGGTCCCGTCCTGGAAGAACTGTTGGACGGGATAACTCGAGGCCGCCTGCTCGAACGGGCTTTCCTTGAAGATGTTCTGGCCCGAGGGGACCTTCAGGTCCAAAGACCTGTTGGGGTTGTAATAGGTGGGCCAGCCCTTGCCGCCGAAATAGCCACCCAGGAAGTTCGTGTCCTGACCGTCCTTGTTGGTGCTGGTAAAGGCGGCGATTGCCGCCCTCATGTCTTGGTTCTTCTGTGAAGACCCAGCCCAACCATAGGGATAACTCGGCAAGTTGTTTGGGTTGGGCCAAACGACCGGCACGTTGTCGGCCGACACCGCAATCGGATGCGCCATCGAATCGACATACGAAACGTCATAATTGACCAAATTGAAATCATTTGCACTGATGACATCGATTGTTTTGCCGTTACTCATGTAGTCGAAGCCGATGAGATACTGGAACCCCGGGTTGTTTGCGGGGGCGTAGTAATCGCCCCTCAAGGTTGGTTCGGAGAGTTGGAACGGGGCATCGTTCACCGGGTTGACGGCCGCGAGCGCGTGATAGAACATGATCCGGCCGTTAGTGATGCTCTTGGGATAGTTCGGGCCGGAGAGGGCATCAAGGGTGACATGGACGGTCGGCGCGATCGTGGCGCCGGCCTTCGCCGTGAACGTGTAAGGGATGTTGGTTTGCAGCGTATTGCTGGGGTCGCTGGCGTTGACCGCGTATGCGGGCAGGGACAGATTGATCGAATTGCCGTCGTCGCCCAGGCTGGCGACCGTGGTGAATTCCGGAATGCCGGGCCCAGACACGCCCATCCCCGGCAGAATCGTCGACGGCGTGAGCTTCTTGTTCGGGTCGGTGTAGGGCACACCGTTTTGGAACGAGTCGTAGATCCGGGTGAACGAGAGCTTGGTGCTGTTGGGTGTCGTGCTGCCGACGACGTTTTGGTCGGGATTGTTGTAGAAGAACCGGAACGGGTTGGGTTGGTTCTTCTGGTCCAGGATTGGTTTCGACGGGTCGGGGCCCAGGATATCGGACCCGCCCTTCGAGATCGCGCCGTCGGTCGTGAAGTTGATCCGGCCGGCATCCCAGAAGGCCAGCGGGACGTTGATCGTGATCGACTGGCCCGGCAGCAATCCCAAGTGATCGCCGTTGCTGTCGTGGAAGCCGATGTACGCACGGTATTCGTGATTGAGGGGGTCGAACGGGTCGAACATCCCCGTTCCCCGATACGTCGGCGAGGGCGCTGGGTCCGTGGTCAGCGGCGTCCGGCTGTTCGCGTCCTCATAGAACGGATAGATCGTCTTGGTGGGGCTGTTGTTCGTGATCGTGATCGTCTTGAGGAACTTCGGGTCGGTCGCGCTGCCGTCGTACCAGAGCACGTCGTTGATGGTCTTTCCGGGCGAGTCGGTAGGCATGTCGATGTAGGTGTCGCCGACTTCCTGCAAGGCGACCCCAGCGCTGTCCGCAGCGTTCTTTTGGGTCCGCACTCCACTCGTGGCCGGTGCGCCGACGTTCCCGTCCCATGCCACCACGTAACGCCCGATCGTCTGCGGGCGCACGGTGAGGTCCTTCTGCACGTCGGCGACGTTCCCGTTGATGCGCTGCTCGTGGGCCCGCGGAGTGCCGTCGGCGAAGAACTCACGGACGAAGATGCCGCTTGTGTCCGCGGGGCCCCGGCCGCTCCATCCTACGACAATCGTGCCATCTTTCAGGAGGGCGACGGACGGGTCGAACTGACGGCCCTCTGTCGTTTGGTTGACCAGGAACTCGCCGCTCAATGGCGTCCCGTCGAGCGCGAAGCGTCGGGCCACGACGCCGCTCCGCCCGCGATCCAAGGGGCCTCCCAGGGCCTGCCAGGCGACAACGATTTGGTCCCCATTCACGTCCAGGGTGGGCCGTGATTCCGCCGCGTTGCGCGCCGTGTTCACGCGGGTCTCGGGCCCCATCGCCCTGCCGGCATCGCTGAAACTCCTCATGAAGACGCCGTTCGTGTCGCCGGCCCCGTTGCCGCTCCAGGCGACTTGGAACCCGCCATCGGGACGGGCGACGACAGCGGCGTTACGCTTGATACCGGTTTTCGTAAGGGTCACGAGCAACTCGTTTGAAACCGCCCGCCCCGAGGCGCTGAAAAGTCGCGCGAAAACGGATTGAACTTGTCCCCGGCCCGTGCCGCTCCAAGCCACGACGAACTTGTCCGACGAGACCCAGGCGACCGAAGGACCCCGCTGATCACCGAAGACCGTGGCGTTGATGCGGAACTCGCGAGTCAGGGCCTTGCCGTCCGGCCCGAAGACGCGTGCGAAAACGCCTGTGCCGCTGGGGTCTTGAGGATTGCCGCCGCTAACCCAAGCGACCACGAACTGGCCGTTCGCGTTGGCCGCGACCACCGCATCATTGCGCGGGCCCAGCTTGCTGGTGCTCACGGCGATTTCTGGGCCCAGGGGCGATCCGTCCGGCCCCATCAGTCGCGCGACGATCCGCGAACCGCGCGCCGCCGGTGTGCTCCAGGCCGCGACCACCGTCCCTGAGTTGGTGACGTCGATCGAACGACCGCCATCGGTCGAGAGCGACTGGACGCCCGGGATCGTCGAGTTCACCAGGGACTCGGGGCCCAGCAGGGCGCTTGTTAGGAGACAACGCTCCTCCAAGCCTGCGACCTCCGGGGTGAAGCGCGCCCGGGCCCTGGACCGCCCGTTGCCGCCACTCTCGCGATTCGAAAGGCGGTCCTTGAAAGACAGAGCGGGGCGCGACATGGTGCGGACTCCGGATGGGGGGCGAAAGAGGAGAAAAGTGTGCCAACGGACCAATCCACAAGGCCCTCTGCTCGGAGAACTCGGCCTGAGTGGAACGGTCGCAAGGGAACTTACAAAGTCATGGAAACGCAGGCTACCCGCGAAACCTTCGGCCTCTCAAGGCATTTTTCCTCGGTCTTCCGAAGGATTTTACATTCATTCTCGCTCAGGTCAACCCACTCATGCCGTAATGGATGATTAATTAGGCGGTCCCCCGCAAGGCCAGTTTGACCTTGAGCGGTCGTTTCCCAGATCGGCGGGACCGGCCTGTGGCGTGGCCTGAGTCGATCGGTTGAAATAAGGCCCAAGCGCTCGAAGGACGGACCTTCGCGACCTCCCCCATTCTCCTGCAACAGGGACCTCTCATGCGACCCACAAGCCTCGCCCTTGTCGCCCTCGCCCTTGTGGCGGCACAAACCTTCGGCCAGGAGACCAAGCCCGCACCGACCTACGATCAAGTCAAGCAAGACCCTGACAACAAGGACACGCTCAACGCGTTCATTGTGGACAACCTCCGCGCTGTGAGCGGCATGTTGCGTACCAACCCCACCGGCGCCGAGAAGAAGCTGGCAGAGTTCCAAAAGTCCCTGGATGGCCTAGCGCCCAAGGCCGACGACGCCAAGCAGATGCTTGATCGGGCCAAGAACGCGCTGAAGTTCTATCACGAACAGCTCGAACTGGCGAAGAGTACGCTCGGCGAGCTTCAGGAAAAAGTGAAGGCCGCGCCGGACGATGTCGCGACGATCAACCGCTACATCAGCAAGCTGACGACCGAGATGCAAGTCTTGGCCAGGTCCGACGCGGCCGAGGCCAACAAACAGATCGCCTCCGCGCGCGAGTTTCTGGGCGGTTTGAACATGAAGGCCGTGCCCGCCGCGAAGACCGTGATCGAACGCGGCCTGCCGGCCTACCTCGACTGGGTCGCGTCCGAAACGCGTCCATGACCGCATTCCTCCGCCGCCTCCTCCTCTCGCTCGCCGTCGCCGTTGGCGCGACGGGCGCGCTTGCCCAGGGATCTCTGTTCGGCAAGGGCGGCGACGACCTGCTAGAGCCGGAGAAGGCCTTCGTGTTCTCGGCGCGCGCGGTGGATGCCTCGACGATCGAGGTGCGCTTCGCGATCGCCAAGGGGTACTACATGTACCGCGAGCGCTTCAAGGTCGAGGCCGACCCGCCCGCCTCCGCCCGCTTCGGCGAACCCGCGTATCCGGCGGGCGAACGCAAGAAGGACGAGTTCTTCGGCGAGGTGGAGACCTATCGCGGGGAGGTGTCGTTCCGCGTCCCGGTCGTCGAGGGCAGCGGCACGATCGGGCTCAAGGTCGTTTCCCAGGGCTGTGCCGATGCGGGCGTCTGCTACGCGCC
>CALLYK010000502.1 GCA_937858365.1 uncultured Isosphaeraceae bacterium
GGCCGTTCGCCGGGCGGAAGGCAATTCTTGCGACGCGTATCATACCGCTACCCCATCCCCAAACGGTTTGACCGCGACACGTGTTTCCAGGACGGCCACATTCGGCCGAACGATCGGGTTTTCCCGCCCGACGCAGCAAGCCCATTTCGCGACGCCACTTCGGCCGCACGGCCTAGCCCCGGCTCGACCGGACGAACTTTCTTCCGGTCGAGTCACATGGTTCCGGCGATGGGTGTGTGGGTCTGCGCCAGAAACAAGTGTGCCCGCCCGATTGTCGCCGTGGTCAGCCCGCCGGGACGACCGTGACCGGGATGAACTTCGACAGCGGGGTGCGGCTGCGGTGGGCGTAGCTGTCCTTCGACACGAGGCCGTTCGTCTCGGGGAAGTACGCCGCGGCGCACCCGCGGGGGATGTCGAACGCCACGGCGCGGAACCCGGTCGCGGTGCGGGTCAGGCCGTCCTCCGGCGTGTGGCTGTGGAGCGTGATCGCGTCGCCGTCCTTCAACCCGCGGTCGGCGAGGTCGGCAGGGCGACGAGCTGGTTCGCGGTCCAGGCGTCGATCGCCAGGGTCAAGCTCGACCCCACGAACAAGCCGAACGCCGCGTAGAGCATGACCAGGGCGTAGCGAATCCGGTCGCTTCTCCAAACCAAGCGGGCGAGTTGGTCGGCGATATGGCCGCGACGGTGGTCGAGATCGTCGAAATCGTCGGCCTTTCGGCGGAGGAGGTCGCGCTGGTCGTTCAAGACGCGTATGCGGTCCACGATGCGCGACATCCGATTGGACGTGGAGATGATCAAGGACCCGTTGGCCGTCAGGAAGATGGCGGGCGTGAGCATGGCGCTCAAGACCGAGTAGGTCTCGCTGGGGATCGGCATCGTTGGCGTGTCCGGTCGCGGATGAATGCCCCGTCATTTGCAGCGGGGCGAAAGCTCGCTATATTAGCTCATTGCACCTTGAGCGCCTCACCTTTCGATGATCGATGCGAACGCACCCCGGACGCTCATCCCTGCCATCCCTTCGCCGTCAAGCGCGGGCCGCCCCCTCTTTCGAGACGCTTGAGCGAAGGGAACTGCCCAGTCTCGGTAAGCCCGGCTTGGAACTGCTAGTGCGGTTCCGCGACAACACTCCGTCAGCGGCGATCGCGCGAGTCTTCAATCGATTGGGTGCCCGGCCGCTCGAATCGTTCCCGCAAGGCCCGACGGTCGTTTCGTTCGCCTCTCCCGTGTCGCGCAGGGCAGCTGCCGACGTTTTGGCTCTCGATTCGCGCGTCGTTTATGCTCAAGCCAATCAACGCATACGGGTCCAGGGCGACCCCGCCGCCGCGAGCGACTTCGCCCGGCAATGGGGATTGGGACAACACAACGGGATCGACATCGGCGCGCGGGAAGCTTGGCGGCTCTCCTCGGGCCGTTCGAGCCCGATCGTCGCCGTCCTCGACAGCGGGATCGACCTTCGCCATCCCGAATTCGCCGGACGCATTTGGACGAACAACCTCGAAACTCCCGGCGACGGCATCGACAATGACAAAAACGGATACGTCGATGATGTCGTCGGTTGGGACTTCGTCAAGAACACGAACAACGTCCAGGATGACGAGGGACACGGGACGCACGTTGCGGGCATCATCGGCGCCGATGGCATCCGGGTCGCGGGGGTCAATCCCACTGTGCGAATCATGCCTTTGAAGATGATCGCCGCGGATGGCTCAGGCACGATCGACGACGCGGTCCGGGCCATTCACTACGCCGTGGACAAGGGCGCGCGCGTCATCAATGTCAGTTGGACCGACACGGATTGGACCCGCGCGCTGGGAGACGCATTGCGTTACGCGCGAAGGCACAACGTCGTCGTCGTCGCCGCGGCCGGCAACGAATCCGCCAACAACGACGTCGTCCCCAGCTACCCCGCGAACGCACCGAACCGCAACATCATCAGCGTGGCCTCCATCAATCAAGTCGGCCGCTTGTCCAGCTTCTCGAACTACGGCCTTCGGACGGTCGCAATCGCGGCGCCCGGCTCGAACATTCTGAGCACCGTCCCGAGCGGTTACGCCGTCTATTCGGGCACGTCCATGGCGACCCCATTCGTGACGGGGGTCGTTTCGCTCTTGATCGGGCAAGACCCGTCGTTGAACGTTCGTCAATTGACAACGCGCGTCCTCGCGACCGCCCGCCCCTTGGCGAACCTGACCATGCGCGTCGCGACCGGTGGCATGGTGAACGCGATCAACGCCCTGAACGGTCGTCTTCCCTCGCGTCAAGCGGCGAGGGCGGCGGGCCTGGTCCTGACGACGGGGCGAATCGCCTTGAAGGCGCTTGGTCCCGTCGCCCGACTTGCGTCGTTTCCATCGCCTTCAGACGCACATTGATCGCACTGTCGCTACGCGGGCGCCGATCGCGATTACCCCATCAGGCAGACCCGACGCGAGAAGTCGGACCAGTCCCAAGGGAGAGGAAGCCCGATGCGAACGAGGATCGATCGGGCGCAATCGTCCTGGGACATCGGCAACCCGGGACCAGTCCCCGAGGCCGCCGTGCTCGCCGAGTTGTTCCTCTCCGGGTTTCGACGCGACCTTCGCCTCTTCCTGCCGGGAGTCGAGTTGGGGCCCGTCGAATGCGTCGACCCCAGCCGCAACGGCACGCTGACCTTTTCAAATTGGTCGGCCTTTCGCTGGCTCGGTCCCGACGCGTCGGAACGGGATCCCGAAGTGGTCCTCTTCGGCACGCGTTACGTGTTGCGCGCCGCATCGGGACGCTGGCTCTCACCCCAAGATCGTCGCCTGGCCCGCGCCATTGGGGCCGTGTTGGACCTTCGGTTCCAGAACCTCTTTCACGTAGGTGGTCTGACCCGGATGGACCTCTATCGCGGAGGTTCCGAAGACCACTACGTGGCGGCCTTCATCAAGCCCGAAGAGTACGCGCCCGGAGCGCGCGTGCCCAGCCGAGTCGCCTTAACGATCCAGAACCTGCGCACGGCCGCGCTCTCGACATATGAAAACCATCGCGTCACTAGTGGCGCCTTGCTGCTTGGGGCTGAAGCCCGGGCGGACCGGCCGACACCTGAAGACGCACTGACCTACGGCCTGGACTTGACCGGCTTGAAGAGTCTGCATCGACTCTGTGACGGCGAGCACACGCTCTTTCTCGTCGACCAAGGGGGTCGCCTAGCCGACATCGTCTCGATCGACCGCTGGTCCGATCGCCTCGTGTGTCCGCGAGTGCCGTGTCCTCGGACCTACGCGGCCCACGCGCGTGCGACCGTCGCGGGCGGGAACGTCTGCTTGGTCCTGAGCCGTCACCAGGAGATCAAGGTCTTCGCGGAGGGGACCCAGCTCTTCGCCTTTGCGCACGGCCGCTGGCGGATGCTCGACCCGGAACGCAAGTTCGCCGCGTGGCGCGCTGTCGTGCGCGACTTCGTGCTGGCCCGGACCCTCTTCCAAGCCGCCGTGGACCTCGCCGAGGCACGCCGAGGGGCCCTGATCGTCGTCCTGGACGAACCCGAGCAGGCGATCGGCCGCCTCCTCGCCCCTCACGACGTCCTCGACGAACGGCCTTCCGAGTCGAAACACCAGCCCGTTCACGAGGGCCATGCGCGGCAGGCACTGCACTACTTGGGGCGCGGTCGCGACGTGCGAGAACTCGACCCATCCGTCCTCGAGGCCCTCGCGAGCATCGACGGGGCCCTCGTGGTCGATCGCGATGGACGCCTTGTCTCGTTCGGGGCGATCCTGCGCCACGAAGCGGCGGGAAGGCCCGTCTTGGCCCAGGCGGAAGGGGCCCGAACAACGGCCGCCCTCGTGGCCAGCACTTTCGGCACGGTCCTCAAGGTGAGCGAGGACGGCGTCCTCTCTTGCTATCTCGACGGCGCCAAGGCGTGGGACCTCTGATGGGCCCCCGAGGCCCTCACGCGAGAATCGCCTTCACGACCTTGCCATGCACATTTGTAAGACGCCGTTGTATGCCATTGTGATAATATGTGAGTCGTTCGTGGTCGATTCCCAGGAGGTGCAGGACCGTCGCATGAAAGTCGTTCCAATGGACGCGATCATCGACTGCCTTCCAGCCGACCTCGTCCGTGGCGCCGTGGGCGGTCCCCGATTTCAAGCCGGCGCCGGCAAGCCAGACCGTGAAGCCGTACTGATTGTGGTCGCGCCCCTTGCCCACCACGTCGGCCGCCGACTGCGAGAAGGGGGTCCGGCCGAATTCGGTCGTGAAGAGTACGATTGTGTCGTCGAGCAGGCCCCGACGGCGCAGGTCGCGCAAGAGCCCCGCTACGGGCCGGTCGATGCGCGCGGCCTCTTGTCCGTGGTTTTGCTTCATGTCTTCGTGGCCGTCCCAGTTCCGCCTGGGGGAGCCGAACGTGCCTCCCGAGAAAAGCTGCACGAAACGCACGCCGCGTTCCAGGAGGCGGCGCGCGAGGAGGCATGAGTGCCCGAAGTCGTTCGACTCGGGGCGATCGAGCCCGTAGAGGGACAGGGTCTCCGGCGCCTCCCCATCCAGACCGGCGACATTGGGCACCGACATTTGCATCTTCGCGGCGAGTTGGTAGGCGCGGGACCTGGCCAAGAGCGGGTCTTCGCCGTCACGCTCCTCGATGTGACGGCGATTCATCGCGTCGAGAAGGGCCCTCGTGGCGCGATCGGACTCGGGCGGCACGGGCCGCGCTGGGAAAAGGTCGTCGATGGGTTCGCCTCGCGCCCGCATGACGACCCCTTGATGCCGAGCGGGCAAGAACCCGTTGGCCCAGTTGATCGGACCGCCGGCCGGTTGTTCGCGGGCGTCGGGGATGACGACGAACGCGGGCAGGTCGTCCGCCTCGCAGCCGAGGCCGTACGACAGCCAGGCGCCCATTGTCGGGAACCCGTTAAGGCGAAAGCCCGTGTTCTCCTGGAAGGTGGCGGGTGTGTGGTTCGATGTTTCGGCGAACATCGCCTTGATGACCGTGAGTTCATCGGCGACCTCCCCGATTTCCGGGAAGAGGTCCGACACCCAAAGCCCGCTTTCTCCCCGCTGCTTGAAGCCCCAATCGGGCGCGCGCAGGCGTCCGACCTGACCGAAGAAGACGTCGGGCCGTTCATCGGCCTGAAGGGATTGGCCGTGGGCCTTGATCAGCTCCGGTTTGTAGTCGAACGTATCGACATGGCTCATGGCGCCGCAAAGACAGATATGAATCGCGCGCGTCGCCTTCGGGGCGAAGTGGGGACATCGCGGCGTGGCCTCGCCGGGGACGCCGTCGGCCTTGGCCGAACCTTCACGCAGCAGCAATGAGGCGACCGCCGCGCCGGTGAGACCGTCGCGCGCCCAGTGGAAGAAGTCGCGGCGGTGCATTACGGGTGCCTCGCTAATCAATGAAGAGGAACTCGTTCGCGTTGAAGAGGGCCCGGGTCAAGACACGGAGACCTTGGGCCGCTACCAACGGTGTCGCCAGTGCGCGTTCCCGCTCGTCAGGGTCTCGACCGAAGGCGAGGCGATAGGCGAGGTACACCTGGCTTCCCGCGTCGGGGCCCGCCTCGCGTTCGACGCGCTCGGCGAAGGAGACCGACAGATCAAGGGCGATCGAATCGTTGAGCATTGCGAGGGCCTGAAGGGGCGTGTTCGAGGCGGCCCGCGCGGGTGCGATGGTCGATGGGTCGGGGCAATCGAAGGCGTCGAGGAAGCCGCTCCGGCCGCCGCGTGCCCACGACCGGAATAGGGTCCGACGGTCGTTCCCGGGCGCGAGCGGATCGACGGGCGTGTATCTGTTCGTCGTCGTACCAGGGGCTTTTGTCACGCTGAATTCGCGGAACCCAGGGCCGCCCAGGGCCGGGTCGAGCCGGCCCGAGACCGCGAGCATCGCGTCGCGGACCATTTCCGCTTCGAGACGCATGGGGGCCTTGCGCCAAAGGAGTCGGTTGGCCGCGTCCCCTCGCGCCTCCTTCGGTCGAAGGCGAGAGGCCTGCTGATAAGTCGAAGACAAGACGATCCGCCCATGGAGGTGTTTCAGGTCCCAGCCGTGTTCAATCAGGTCGGTGGCGAGCCAGTCGAGCAGTGCGGGATGAGACGGCCGCCCACCCTCGAAACCGACGTCGTTGGGGGTCTCGACCAATCCCACGCCAAAGTGCCAATGCCAAACCCGATTGACGATTACCCGCGCGAAAAGCGGATTGCGCGCATCGCTGATCCAAACGGCGAGCGCGCGCCTTCGATCCGAATCGGGCGCATTGGTCGGGAGCCCGAAATCGGCCGGAAGGCCAGCCAACGCCGAAAGGCCTCCGGGGGCCACGTCCTCGCTCGGCGAGCGTGTGTCGCCGCGCTCCAGACGCTTCGTCACACCAGCCGCCGAGGGCGTAACCGCATAGGCCCTGCGCGGTCCGTCCCGCATCCGGGCGCGTACACGGTTGATCTCGTTTCGGAGTTCTTGCCACTCGGCACGCACGTCTTCCGGTAAGGCCTCGGCAATCGCCCGAGCGTCGAAGAGGCCCCCGGAACGCGCTGATGCACTCACCTCGTCGAGTGAAAGGGCCCGATCGTGGACAGCCGCGCGAACGATCGTCCCAGCCAGAAGCCGATTGCCGCCCACTTCACCATGACGAAGGCCAAACAGGAACCGCGCTTGACCGGTCGAGAACGTCCGAACGTCGTCGCTCCGGTAAGCCTTGCCGTAGGGCTGACCATCGCGATAGCCGGTGATCGTACCGTCTTCCGCGTACGTGATCGCGAGGTGAACGGGCCGGTCTTTCGCGAGCGACTCCAAGTCGCCTTCAAAACTCCTCCATCGCCGGAAACCCTCACTGCCGGCCATCCAGCGGCCAGCCTCGCGCTCGCCGAAGACGATTGCGTCGAACGCGGCGCCGTCGGGCGTTTGAAGGCTGAGCACTCCGCCGCCCCGTTGTTCAAGGTCGTCGAGCTGGACCCAGGCTTCGAGCGTCTTGGCCTTGAGGTCACGGTCGATGGGGGCGGAGATCGCGTAGGCGGTCTTGCCGTCCAGGCGCAGACCCTCCGGGGTCAACTTCGCGGCGCCTCGTAGCTCGAACGGCCGATCGGTCAGTCCCGCGTCTCGGAAGTCCCAGCGGAGCCAGGGTTCGGGAAGGTCCCCCAGGCGGGTCTCGGCCTTGAGCCGGGCACGCACGGGTCCTTCAAGCTCGTCGAGCCGGACAAGGATCGCGTCGATGTGTCGACGCGCTGCGAGGGCCTCGGGGTCGATCGCGCTGAGATCGCGTACTCCGTGCCGAACGCCGTCGAGCGCCGACGCGAGCCGGTAGTAATCGACCTGCGGAATTGGGTCGAACTTGTGGTCGTGACACCGGGCGCAGTGGATCGTCGTCCCGAGGAAGGTCTGTCCCACCGTGCCGACTATGTCTTCCAGTTCGTCCTGACGCACGACCCGGCGCATCGCCTCACTTTGCTGCGTTTGGCCAACGCTGTCATAGGCGCCCGCGACGAGGAAGCCGGTCGCCTCAACCGCCCTCACGTCTTTGGGGAAGAGCACGTCTCCTGCGATTTGGAGGCGAGTGAACTCGTCGAAAGGCGTGTTTGCGTTGAGGGCGTCCACGACCCAATCGCGATAGCGCCAGGCGTCGGGGCGGAACTCGTCGTGCTCGAAGCCATGACTCTCGCCGTAGCGGGCCAGGTCGAGCCAAAGGCGCGCCCAGCGAACGCCGAACTGAGGGGAGGCGAGCAAACGATCAACCAGACGCTCGACGGCCCCAGGTCGCTCGTCCTTGATGAACGCTTCAACCTCATCAGGTGTCGGCGGGAGCCCAACGAGGTCGAACGACAAGCGGCGAACAAGTGTGCGTCGATCGGCGGGCGGTGAGTGCCCCCATCCCGCCTCGGCGAGTCTTTGCAGAACGAAGGCGTCCACAGGACCAATGGAGCGCTCCGTCGCGGGCACGGCCGGTCGGCTAAGGGGCTGAAGGGACCACCAATCGCGGCCCGCTTTTCGGTCGGTCGAGAAGCGGTCGGGATCAATCGGGTCGGTCCCCCACTTCGCCCCTTCGGCCAGCCAACGGCGAAGGAGGGCCTTCTCCGCTTCGTCAAGCGGGTCCTTGGGCGGCATCAGGTCGGACTCGACGTTCTCCCAGAGCAGGCCCTCTTCCGGCTTGTCCGGCTCGATGGCCGGGCCACTCGTGCCGCCGCGCATCGCCGCATCGCGACGCGAGAGGTCCAACTTGCCTTTGGGGCCCGTCCCGGAGTGGCAGCTTAAACAGCGTTGGGCGAGCAAAGGGGCGACCTGACGATCAAAACTCACGTCGTCGGCCGGTGAAATGCTAAGTAAGCACGCGAAGACTATGCCTGAAAGACCGACTTGCCACATCGTAAGGAGACCTTGCCCAAGAGCGCGGGATGAACGACCTCACACGCCGATCGTTTCCGAACCGGCGCGAGGCGTCAAGCGGTCGTGGGCCGAAGATCTCCTATCGGACCACTTGGCCGTCGTCGTAAGCCCCTTCGGCCCGGATCGAGAGCCGCGGCGCCGGCTCGGATGCTCGCCAACCGCGCCAGCCTGAGAAAAGCCCTGGGCGCGTTGGCTGGACCAACAAGGGCGAAGCCGTGGTCGTGGGGGCGTTGCCGACGATGATCGGTCCTGAGCCTGGCGCCGCCTGCGTGAGCATGGGAGCTCCCGCTTGCACGACGGTCCCGGTCCCCACCGAGCAAACGTCTCCATAGGCCACAGTGGTGCCCGGGTCGGTGGTTACGACGGTCCCCGCGGGCAGAGTGCTGACGGTCCCGGGTTGGGGACAGACGACGTAATAAGGCATCGGCTGCTGACAACCCGCCGAGAGCGCACCGATCAGGACCACCAGCGCGCCGCCGATCCGAGTACCAAGGTTTCGCCCTCGACGCATGGCCTGACTCCTTGGCCAAAGGCCGCCGCGCATGCGCAGCCATACAGTCCATCATGGGTTGTGGAGGGAGACGTTCGCCCGAAGCGGTGCGGCGCAACGCCCGAGGTCTTCGCCTCGGGATGCCGCGAACTTTAACGAAATCCCCGAATATCGCAACGCCAAGTTGACCAGTCCGCCAGGCCGCAGGGTCGCTTAGTTCACGGGGAGAAAGACACACCGGCGTGCGTGCGAGATTGCTCCGCCCCCCTGCGTGATTACAGGTCCGTCCCAAATGGTAAGGGCGTCCGAGTCGGTCACTTTGCTCGCTACAATTGGGAAACGGTGACGGGTCGATCGAAAGTCAACGACTGAGCAAGCCGGAAAAATGTGCCGTCTCGAGTTTTCGTCTTCGCGCCTGGGCCATCTCCGGGTACAAGCACCCCGCTGGAGTCCCTCTAACTTGACTTTCTTCATCAAGATCGCAAAGATTCGGCCGACCAGGAGATCAGGGGGACCATGATAGTGCGACCGCGCTGGTTCGCTTGGCTTACCCTATCGCTCCTCGCGTGCGTCCAGTCAGGTTGTGCGCCGTCGCGCGGGGCGGAGGCCGACGTCCTGACCATCGGGGCCTACTCGGTCGTCCGCGAAGCGCTTCACGAAGGCATCTTGCCAGCGTTCGCGGCCCGTTGGCGGGAGAAAACGGGGCGAGAGATACGCTTTGAGGAGTCGTACAACGCGTCGGGCTCGCAAGCGAGGGCGATCGCGGCCGGCTTCGACGCGGACGTCGCCATTCTCTCGCTCGACGGAGACCTCGACCTGCTCACCAAGGCCGGACTAACGCTCTCGTGCCGACGGGTCATCAGCCACGGACTTGTCGTGATCGGAGTCAGGGCGGGCAATCCCAAGCAAATTCGAAACTGGGGCGACCTGGCCGGGCCAGGCGTCGCCGTCGTTTACGCCGATCCCAAGACGTCGGGCGGAGCGCGCTGGATCATCAACGCGATCTACGGGGCCGGTTTGCGCCAGGGCGGACGTGAGGCGGCCCGATCGCTGCTCGCGGCGACCCAGGCGAACGTCGTGACCATGGATGCCTCCGCTCGACAAAGCCTCGCGACCTTTGAACGGGGCACGGGTGATGCGATTGTCACTTATGAAAACGATTTGATTCTCGCGGCGAAGGCGAAGGGCCTCCAGCCGTCGTATGTGGTCCCGAGCGCCACCCTCCGAATCGAAGGGCCGGCCGCCTTGATCGAAGAATCGACGCGGCGGCACGGCAATCGCGCGGTGGCCGAGGCGTTCTTGGAGTTTCTCGCTGATCCCGAAGGCCAGGCGGTCCTCGCCCGATACGGCTTTCGGCCACTGGATGAGACCCTACCCGAAGGCGCCTTCACCATGCGGGACCTCGGAGGCTGGAAGGCGATCAAGGCCGAACTCTACGACGCGGGGGGCGTCTGGGACTCGCTCTTCACCTCTCGGAAGGAGGCGCCCCGATGAGCGGCCTGGCGACACTCACGCGGTCTCCCGGCTCCGGGCGCGTCCTCCGCGGGGCGACCCTCGCCTACTTGTCCTTGATGGTGGCGCTGCCTTTGGGTGCCCTAATCGTCCAAGCGGCGCGGTCGGGGCAGGCCGAGTTCCTGAA
>CALLYK010000503.1 GCA_937858365.1 uncultured Isosphaeraceae bacterium
CGTTCCGCTTCACGGAGGTCGCCGAGGCGGCCGGTTTGAAATTTGTGCATTTCTCCGGGATGACGGCGGACCGCCACTTCCCCACGGCGAATGGCTCGGGAGTGGCCATCTTCGACGCCGACGGCGACGGCAAGCTCGATGTCTACTTCGCCACGGCAACGCTCCTGCCACTGGGAAAGGCCGAGAAAGGCCCCAATCGCCTCTTCCGCAACTTGGGTGATGGCACCTTCGAAGACGTCACCGAGAAGTCGGGGCTCGGCTTCCGAGGCTTCTGTCACGGCGTGATGGTCGCCGACATTGACAACGACGGCGACCAAGACGTCTTCCTCTGCAACTACGGCCCGAATGCCCTCTACGAGAACATGGGCGACGGCACCTTCCGCGACATCAGCAAGGCGGCCGGGATTGACGCCTCGAATTGGTCGTCCAGCGGCGCCTTCCTCGACTTCGACAACGACGGTGACCTCGACCTTTACGTCTCCCACTACGGTGCCTGGACCTTCCCGGAAGACGACCTCTTCTGCGGCGACCGGGCGCGAAACATCCGGCTTTATTGTTCCCCACGTTCGATCCGCACCGTCCGGCACACGTTGTATCGCAATAACGGAGACAAGACGTTCACGGATGTGACCGAGTCGGCCGGTGTGGCCCGAACAGACGGTCATGGTTTCGGGGTGGTCGCGGCCGACCTCGATGGCGACGGCAAGATCGACCTCTGGGTCGCCAACGACATGAACCCAAAGTTCCTCTTCATCAACAACGGCGACGGGACCTTCCGCGATGAGACCGACCTCTCCGGCGCGGCCCTCGACGCCAACGGCAACGCCCAGGCCGGCATGGGCGTCGATGCCGAAGACGTGGACGGCGACGGCCGGCCTGACCTCTTCGCCACCCACTTTCAAAACGAGTACAACACGTTCTATCAGAACCTCGGCAAAGGGAAGTTCTTCGACCAAACGGCCGCCTACGGACTCGCCGCCGATAGCATTCCTTACGTGGGCTGGGGATGCGCCTTGGTCGACCTCAACAACGACGGTTGGCCCGACTGCTTCGTGGGGAATGGCCACGTTGACGACAACCGCGACAAACTCTACGGGACCCCGCCCGACTACGAACAACCCCCTCTTCTCTTCCTCAACATGGGCGTCGGCCCTCCCGACAAGCAAAGCCGTCGCTTTCGCCTGTCCACTCGTGACGTCGGCCCCTACTTTGACATGAAGCACGTCGCCCGCGGCGTGGCC
Organism: uncultured Isosphaeraceae bacterium; assembly: GCA_937858365.1. Taxonomy (GTDB): domain Bacteria; phylum Planctomycetota; class Planctomycetia; order Isosphaerales; family Isosphaeraceae; genus CALLYK01. The sequence goes on from CALLYK010000503.1 coordinate 1,242, forward strand.
TTTGGTGATCTCGACAACGATGGCGACATCGACATTGTCGTGAACCACAAGGACGGCGCGCCCGCCTTACTTCGCAACGACACGCCGGCCGGTAACAATCGCTGGGTCCGACTCAAGCTCGTCGGCACCAAGAGCAACCGCGACGCGATCGGGGCCAAAGTCGAGGTCCAGATCGGTCCGCGAGTTATCCACCGGCAACGCAAGGGCGGGGTCAGCCTCATGTCGTCTCACGACCCAAGGATGCTCATCGGCCTCGGCGATGTGACCGAAGTCGCTCGCTTGACGGTGCGCTGGCCGTCGGGCCGCGTCAGCGAGCTGACCAAACTCGACGTGAACAAGGAGTACGAAATCACCGAACCGGCGGAAGACACCCCCGCCGCTCCTTGAGGACCACACGACTCATGGTGAAAACGGTCGGCCCAGACGTGGCGAGAAAGAGTGGTGCGACGACCCGTGTGGTCGCGCTCGCGGGCGTATTGGCCCTGGCCGTTTCGGTCGTCGTCTTCGTGATGCGGGACCGTTTGGGGTCGCCCCAGACGCTCCCTCGGAACGAACTCCGCCAACTCGCGACCAACTTGCTTCAGGAAGCGCGATTGGCCGAGGCCCGGCCCATCATCGAATCACTCGTCAAGGGTCCCGACGCCGACGCCAATGATCGATTTCTGCTCGGTCTCCTCCTCAAGGAAGAGAAGCGGAGCGCAGAGGCGTTGAAGGTCCTCGAATCGATCCCGGGCGAAGCGCCGCAAGGGGACCTAGCACTCCTGCTGCGCGGCCAAATCGAGCGTGAGGGCGATCGCGTGGGCCGCGCGGAAGGTCTCTTTCTCAAGGCCATTGAGGTCAACCCCGAACTACTCCAAGCACGTAACGAACTGATTTACCTCTACGGCATGGAGACTCGTCGCAAGGCCCTCGCCGAGCAGTTCAAGGAGTTGGAGCGACTGAGGCCCCTCACGTATCCGGAAGTCTTCCTCTGGTGCCTCACGCGCCGGATCGACTGGGACCCGGAAGGGACTTTCAAGGAACTGAACCGCTACGTCGCGGCCGACCCCGAGGACCGGCAAGCACGATTGGCCTTCGCGGATTGTCTACGCCAACTGACGCGCTTCGATGAGGGCTTGAAGGCCCTGGAGGTGCTTCCGGAAGGCGACCCCGACGCGCGTGCTTTGCGTGCCCGGATCGCGATCGACAGCGGCGACGTGCCGGAAGCGGAGAAACTCCTTGCGGAAGGGCCCACGGACCATCCCCTCCTCGCCCGCTTGCGGGGAAGGCTCGCGCTGGCTGACCGCGACTGGGACCGGGCCGTGAAGCACTACCGGGCGGCCCTAGGTGCCGACCCGGAGGACCGCGATTCCCTCTTCGGTCTAGGGCTGAGTTTGCAGCAACTCGGCGCCGAGGCCGAAGCCGCGCCCTATTTGGAACTCGCGCGCAGGCACGACCACCTCTCGGCCCTCGTAGAAAAAGCGGCGACCGAGAAGAACCGGGGCGATCCCCAACTCGTGCGCGACCTCGCCGACGCCTGTGAGGCCCTGGGGCGCAAGCCCGAGGCGCGGGCCTGGCAGCGCGTCCTTATCGACCGCGACCCGCTCGACCAGCAAGCCCAGAAGGCACTGTTCCGACTCAGCGCCAACGAATGATCTCCCTCGACCTCTCAGGGATGACACGCGCGTCGTCGCCCGAGCGAGGTCTTCGAACCACAGGACGCATCCCGCGTCCCGCTACCGAGTCGCCCGAGACCTTACCCCTTCTCGATGACTGGTTGTGCCGAGGTCTTCCGCAAGCGAGGGCACTTGACGATCGCGTGGTCCACCCCGGCGTCCAGTGCATTCGTCCGACCAAGCTGATCTTCGACAGTACTGTGTAGCATCTTCTTGTCCTGCAATCGGTTACATCGTCAGTCAGCTGGCTTGGCATTAGGCGCACTGTCCTCCCCAGGCGTTTTTGACGCCGCCTGTTGTACCGTTGGTGAGAGCGCGACGCCGGCCGCTCGGAACACCGCCCCACACACCCCTTGAGCTTCGCTCCGCAACAGGAACCGCTTACCGTCTTGTTCCACCTCGGGGCCCTGCAACCGCTCCAGGTCCTGGATTACATCCGCCCAATCGGGGCCCTCGCCGCGCTTCTCCAACCGACTCTGCAACTCCTGACGGAGCACCAAAGCCAGGTACGAAGAGAACACATGACCCCGGATCGACGTGTCGCACCGGTGGTAGATCGGCTGCGTCCCCAATAGCGATTTGCAAGACCGGAACCATTTCTCAGTCATCCACAATTGCTTGTATTGCAACGCGCCTTCGGCGCTATCCAGTGCGGTATTGGTCCGGAGCACCCACTTGCCATCGTAACGTTCGTCCTCAGTGACCTTGGATTCGTCGATCGCGAACCCACCGGAACCACTCCGGCCCAGGTAGCGACGGTAGCCGTTGTTGGCGACGAGTGCCTTGTCCCCCTGCTTCAGTCGCTCATGGAGCGATCCTATGATCGCCGCTCGATCCGCTGCGTCCTTGCGTGCCTCGTCCGGGTCCCGGCAGACGATGTAGCGGTGGTCTTTCACCCGGACTTCCTTGACATCTCATGGTGATGGAGCGTCGCTTTCCTCGGACTTGGGGCGAACGACGCGAGAGCAGTCTGCTCGGGAAGTCACTTCATCCTTGACCTCGTTCTGCGACCGCATCCGCGCACCGAGGATGTACGACCGGTTTCGTTCCTTGCTCTCCAACGCTGCGATCGTCGCTTTGCTGATCATGCCGCGATCGGCCACGATACAGACCTGGCTGATCCCGAACCGACTTTGGAGCCGGTCGAGCACCCGAAGCAGCGTGGTCACATCGGCCGTGTTGCCGGGCCACAACTTGCGGCAGATCGGTCGCCCCTGCCCATCGAGCACGGCCCCCGCGATCGTCTGTTTGAAGTAGGAGCGAGTCCCGGAGGACTTGGTACGGAAGAACCTGGCGACCTCCTAAGTGTGCCACCATGATGGTCCCGGAGTATTCCGTGATATCAAGGGAGAAAACGTGTAGCGTGTCAACCGTAGTGGCACAACCGGCGTCAGCCCGGAGCAACGGCCTCC
>CALLYK010000504.1 GCA_937858365.1 uncultured Isosphaeraceae bacterium
GTCGCGGTCATCAGCGCAGCCATTCAGATCGTGATGTCGGTCTTCTCGGGGCTCGCCGACGTCATCACCGGCGTCGTCTTCATCATCGGGGGCATCTTCACCGGCAGCTGGAGCGACATCTGGATGGGCATGAAGCTCGTCGCCTTCGGAGTCGTCGACGCCATCATCGGCGTGGTGCTCGAGCTGGCCGGTGCCATCGCGGGCGTGGTCGATGCGCTCACCGGACTCTTCGGCGAGGGCACCCACTGGCAGCAGGGCATCCGCGACTTCCGCGACTCGCTCCGCGCCGAAGGCGCGCCGCCATCGGTCAAGGTCCGCGGGGCGGGGCGCGTCCACCGAGGCGACTTCAGCCAGGACTTGCCGGCCCTCGGCCGTCGTGAGGACCGCGAACTCGGCTTCCACCGGGGTCAGAGGTAGTCCTCGCGGATCGGGTGGAAGACATCGATCGCGACGGCGGGCCCGCCCACGGCGACGACCCGATGGAGCACCCCTCCGGGAATCCGCCAGCGGTCGCCCGGGTGAAGGCGCCTGGTCCGACCACCGATTGTAAAATCCAGGCATCCTGAAACGAGATAGCCCATTTGCTCGTGAGGATGGGAATGTTCTTCGACGACGGAGTCGGGTTCGAGGTGTACGACGGAGACCATCATCTCCTCGCCGGCGATGGCGCGCAGGGTCACGCCGGGAAAGATCTCGCGGGCCGTGCCGACGCCGGCGAGGACGAAGTAGGGGTCGTCGTCGGTATTCGCGGAACTCAAGGGGGCACCACCATTTGCTCTTGAGACGCGAAGGTCTCGTCGGTCTGACGTAACGGAAAAGCGAAGGCTAGCGCGATCGGCCGTAGGCGCCTCGGACCCAGTAGCCCCATTGGTCGTAGAACTCGTCGGCCTCAACTCCCCAGCCGTTCTTGATCACGTCTTCGATGCGTTCGTTGTCGGCCGGTTGGGCGAGGGTTTGGATGAAGCCCGAGAGCTGCTGGCCACGGTTGGTGGTCATGAGCCACTCGACCAGGCTGAGGCCGATGGCGCGCTGGGCCTCCAGGTCGGACTCGCCGCGGATGGAGTCGTTGACCTTGGCCTGCCAGTTGAGTTGCAGTTGTTGGTAGGCGTTGGCGCGAAGGGCCATGGCGTGGCGGGCTCGTGGGTCGGCCTGAGCGGCGAACCAGGCCCCAACCCCCGACGCAAGCCAACCGGGCACCTTGCCGAGTTTGCGGGTGGCGTCGTCGGCGAGTTTCTCCGTCACGATCCCTTCCAGGCTGCGTTCGCCCCCGGGTTCGTCCGCCTTCTTGGTCTTGCTCTTGGAGACGGGGGCGGCCTTTTTGCCGAGATTGGGGTCCGCGTTGCCGCCGAGGGGGTCGATCGCCACGACGTAGGGGGCCTCGACTTCCAAGCGTGCGTGGCCCACCGAGCCGGCCTCAAGCTCGCGGTTCTCGACGGCCCGGACGAACTCGGCGTAAGGGTTGACCTCCTTGAAGACGTAAACGCCGATTTTGATTGGGCCTTCCAAGTGCCTCACCGAATTGGGCCCGAGAAGGGCCTTGAGGCGGGGGACGCGCGATTCGAGTCCCTTCAAGAGGGCGTCTCCTCGTTCCTTGGGGAGGGTCGAGAGCAAAACGAAATGGGGGGACGACTGCTTCTCCACTTCAATGGCGGACGAGGCCTTCTTGAGCCGCTCGCGACCTTTCGTTTCGGCGAGCTGGTCGCGTTGCTCCGGGTTCATGCGGGCGATCTCGGCCTTGCGCAGGTCTTCCGGCGTGGGCGCGTACGACTTCAGGTTGGCGTTGGGGTCGAGTCCGCCGTCGAGCAGGGCGCCCTCGCGGACCCACGTTTCGAGCTTCTCGATGGTCGCCTCGGCCAGGTCGTTGTTGTTCCCCGGCGGCATCTTCCGCCCCTGCGATTCCCCCTTCACGCGCAGAAGGAGTTCGGAGTTGCCCGGGTCCCTGGGTTCGATGACCTTGCCGGTCGGCGACCCTTTCATGAGCTTGTTGAACGTGCTCAGGTCGAACTGCTTCTTGGCTTGGGGGCCTTCATGGCAGCCCGAGCAGTTGGCCACGAGCACCGGGGCGACGTCGCGTGAGAAGACGATCCCGGGCGCGTTCGAGACGGCCTTGCCGCTGGTCGCGCCTTTCTTACCGGGGACCGCACCCGCTTTGCCCGTCTGGTTCGGGTTCATCGGGGCCTGGTCCGAGTTCGGCTTGCAGAGCGTGCAAGGGCGATAGCCTTCGGTCTCGGCCTCGACCAGGTCGGCCAGCTCGACCTTGCTCTTGGCCGTGACCCGCTTCACCAGGGCGCAGTTGGGGCGATGGTAGGTCTTGTTCGGCCCCTTCACACCGACAAAGCCGCCGTCGTCGGCCGGCTTGTCTTGGGCCGACAACGACCAGGCGCCCAGGACGCACCAGAACGCCAGAGAAAGGCCCAGTCCCGCCGCGGCGTGCCCAAGTCGCATCATCGCCCAGTCCCCCATCCGACCCGAACACGTGGCGTTCGGACACGCCGATTGTCGCCGTTCGGCCGGAGGGAGGCAAGCGTCAGGGGCGAACGGTCAACGTCGTCTCGCGACGGGTGGGACGATCGGCCAGAAGGTCGGTCTGGCTGAGCGAAAGCCGATAGGTCCCAGGCGTCAAGTTCACGGGCAAGACGATTGGGTAACAGGCGTAGTAATCCTGTCGGGGCTTGCGGCAGATGTCTTCCGCGGGCTCGAAGTCTTGCGACCAGGCCATCTCGCCGGTCGCCTCGCGGATGAGCTCGACCCGAGAGGCGATCCTGGATCGGTAACGCTCGTCGTCGGCGAGTGCCTCGTAGCGCAGGCCGACCATCTGGCAATAGACAATGACGGGTCGGCCGGCCCGGAGCGCCGCGGCGTCGACGGCGTCGTAGGCGCCGAAGCCTCGGACACGGCGACAAAGGGCGAGTTCGGCGATCGCGAGGACTGCGCGCCAGGCCTGCGCGGCTTCCGCGTACCGTCCGGCGCGGAACTGGAGCACGCCGAGCTGATTGCGTGCCGCGATCTCCTCGGGGTCCCAGCGCAACGCGGCCTCGAAACAGAGCTCCGCCTCGCCGAGGTCGCCGCGCTCGAACGCGTCGAGCCCTTCCTCCGAGCGTGCGCGCGCTTCCTGTTCGAGCAGCGCGGCTCCGCTGCCGAGCTCGTCGTCACCGAGACCGAGCTCGCGCGCCGTCCGGAAGCGCTCGAGCGCGAGGTCGCGGCGGTGTGCGAGCAGCGCGCCGAAGCCGGCTTTCTTGTGCAGCGACGCGAGCTCCGCCTGG
>CALLYK010000505.1 GCA_937858365.1 uncultured Isosphaeraceae bacterium
TCACGGGGGCTCGTCCCGAAGCGCGACGACGGCAGGGTCGCCATCCCTGGCGGGCGCCTCGGTATCGAGTAGACATCCATCAAGGTCGAGTGCTCAGGAGGACACAACGACCGATCCCAGCGCCCCTGTCAACTCCGATCGCATTCGACCGATGGCGATGGCGGCGGGAGAAACCTCGGGAATGAAGCGGAACGCGGCCAATGGCCTCGTGACGCCGCGCGCGGGGCACGGGACCCTGGCTCAGGATGGCGGGACCAGTTCCTCGGGCACCGGCGGCGATTCAGGCGCGGGCGGCGACCCCGGCGAAGGCCCCCCTGGCTACGGCTCAGGCGAGGGTGGAGACTCTGGGTCTTCCTCCGCGCCTCGCTTACCGAAGATCAATTCGCCGACGATGGGCGAGGAGTATCTCGGTTCCGATGGCACGACTGCGGCATATCGGAAGCCGACGAAGGCCGCGATCGGTACCATCGCTCGATTTCAACTCGACGAAGACCTGGGCGCCGACGATCCCAGCAACAGCCGCTACGACGGCATCAAGTGGAGGAACGGCGGTCCCTGGTACAGTTACACAAGTAGTCAGGCCAATGCTCTGATCCAACCCGGCACGGTCGGCCCCGTCACACGCGATACCAGCACCAGCCGTGTGTACCAATTCCTTGTGGATTATTCCAAGGACCATTACCACATCATCGTCGATGTCGTTTACAAGGATCATCCGGGACAGACCGTCCACGCGACATACGACTTCGACGTCGAGCGGCCAACGGCCACCTTGACGGCCGTGCCGGGCACTGTCCGAGTTGTTACCAATGCCACCTCCGTGGGGATCGAACTTTCGACGGGCAACGACCCAAACGACTTTCCCAACAATGCGGGTATGAGGATCGTCGCGGACACGACGGCCCCGCAAGAGAACGGCGGGGAATACATGTTCATGCAACTGGCCCACATGCTTGGAAATGCCGAGGACTTCAACGGCAATCGATTCCATATGTCGTCCACCGGGAGGGTCCTTGACAACAGCTTCCAGACGTTTGTGAATCGCCCGCTCGGTCCCACGGGCGTTTCCGGTGCGATCGGCTTTCCTTACACGGGTGATGTCGATCCGACAGATGGCAATCGCCATCGATGGAAAGTTGAACAGGGGGAGAACAAGAGGAAGATCATGGGAGACTCACCCTTTAAGTCAGTGACCTCCGACTTCAAGAGGGTCCAAGTCGGCAGGGTGAACCCGGCCCCGATCAATGAAAGCTTTGACACTTATGTTATGTGGAAACCGCAGTATGGTGTCTGGATCGGCGTGGCCAAGGTCCACTGGGAATGGCGCGGCGGGGTCATGAGGAACGACCCCAACGCCCCCTGGCCGACCGAGCCCGGGTTCGCCATGTCGCCGACTCCGACAAAGGTCGAGTCGTTCAGCGCGACAACGCCGATCTCAGATGTCTTTCCTTCCTGGCGTTCAACCACAAAGTTCCTTTTGGAACAGGGAGAAAGTGGTTGGGTCCGGGACCTTCGCCGACGATGAACACGAAACCTCTGGAGAATCGAGGTGATCTCATGGAACGTCGTGGCGCGATGCGGTTGTTGATGGGTGGCCTCTTTGGTCTGGGGGCCGCCCCGCCGCGGCTCGCACGATTGAGCGCACAAGTCGATGACCGGCCGTCAACATGGGATGACGCACGGCCCGCGCCTCGGGACGTCCGCGTCCTTGTCCCCAGCGAAGAAATGCAAACGGTGTCTCCCGTGGCCCTCTCGCCCGACGGGCGCATGATCATCGCGGCGACGCGCCCGTCCTGCCGACGGCTACGCGCCTGGGACGGGGCCACGGGGCGTCTGCTCTTCTCTCTCGACGAACTCAGTCGGTGGCCGATCAACGATGTGTCACTCGCGGCCAACTGCTCCAGGATTGTGGTCAAGTGTCCAAACGATTTCGAGCTGGTTAATCCAGGGGGCATTGGCCGGAACGGTCTCTACAACGGCGCCATGCTCAGGGTCTTCGACGCGCGGACCGGCGAACCGATCGGCGAGCTCCTACGGATGGACACGGTGCCGCCGCCGAGGTCCATCACCATGGCTTCCGATGGGATTGTTCGCTTTCTCCTGCGAGACGAAGACTGGCGGATGCACTGGCATGCATGGGACCCGGTCACGGGTGCGGTGGTCCCCCCACCTCCCCGCTTGGATGAACCTCAGCCCAGTGGCATCTCAGACTGGTCCAGCACGAGAACGATCGCTTACTCAAGCAACGGTCTGCGCTGGGCCGTTTTGGTCCTGCCTCCGGCGGAAGGGGAAGGGCCGAAACCGCCGAAGCGCCTTCGCCTGATTGATGCGGACACCGGCACAGACCGTGACTTGGACCTTACGAACGTCTTCGGTCACGAAGTCGACTTACGTGGACTCGCCATGGTTCACGACGGCCGATCGGTATTGCTGGATTACATGCGAATGCTTTCTGGATCAAATCGCCGCTTCGGGAGCGACAGCCATCAACGAATCGCCCTGGTCGATTTCGTGACGGGGAAGCTCATCGGCGATTTGAACACCCGCGTTCGCGAGCTTCCCTACATTCATTTCTTGGCGATCGATCCCAATGCGACGCGGGCCGTGGTCCCAATACGCCCCGAACCTCGCCAGAAAGACGCCATCCTGACCGTGTGGGACCTCGGAACCGGGCGGCCGACTCACGCATTCCGGACACCTGCGGGTGTGGTCCGGGCCGTGGCCTTTCTGCCCAACTCGGGTGGCCGGATGCGGGTCCTCAATGGGGGACTGGGCGACCAGGATGCCCCGCTGGTCGTTTGGGACACACCCCCAACCGAGCCGTGAGTCGGACTGATCGATGACTTCATGGATGAAATTACCAGGTCTTGTTCATGTCGATCGAGGGGCCTGAACTGGGGCCCCTTGATCGGACCCTGATCGCTTCCGCCTCTTTGTATGCCGCAAGGAGGTCCGCCTCGGTGGATCAAGAACTCGATTGTCCGCCGAATTCCATGAAGGTCTGCTGGCTTGACCAGTTCGGGCTGCCCCCGCTCAATGACCAGATCGATGGTCCCAACGACCCTGATGGCTCGCCACCTATTCGGGTCGTGGTTGACTCGCCTCGTATTCGCGTGCCTTGGGCGGACACAACAATGGTGTCGGCGGGCAGCCTGGGGGGTCCGCAGGAGTCTTTCGAAACTCATCTCATGTATCGACCGGACACAGGCTACGGCACGTGGGTCCCACTCGAGTTCCTTTCTTGGTACTGGAGCGAGACCCTAACAGCCACAAACAACGGGTGGGAGCAGACCAACGTGTCTGGGGCCGCGGGCTTCAGTGTCTTGTCGGCCGTGAATTTCAGGCCGCTTTGGACCGGTCGAACGAATGAGGTAATGACTCGCCCTGGTAATCAAAACTACCTCGTGCGTCGTCCGACCTCATGAATCGATTGAGCACTTCATCACGACTGGAGGACCATGTTGAACAGGCGACGACTTCTCCGTTCCACGGCAGCGCTCGGGCTGACCCACGTTTGGAATCGGGTCGCTCGCGGCGGCCCCTCGGGGCCCGTTGCGGTGTTGCCTGGTCCCCAGGCCGCAAGAAGGACCTGGGACGAGCAACGCCAAATCGAGGCGGCGGCGGGGTTGAGTCGCGATGGCTCCCGACTTCTCACCATGGACTTATACTCATCCAATAGGTGCCTTCGTGTCTGGGACGTGCGGGAGCTTCGAGAACTGTATATCATGCCCAGGTTGATCGGTGGCTCGGGGTGGGGACAGTTCACGCCTGACGGCAAACGACTGCTCACCAAGGACTACGAGCGGATTGTGGACCCCCC
>CALLYK010000506.1 GCA_937858365.1 uncultured Isosphaeraceae bacterium
GGGAGACGGCCTTGGAACGGCTGACTCGTCAGGTCCGACGGCGCCCCGCCGTCGCGGGCCTCTCGGCGGCACTCGGCCTCTTCTCTCTGCTTGCCTTGGTCGTTGTCGCGTTCCTCCTGGTCCGGGCCCGACGCGGCGATCACGACGCCAGGGAACAAGCTGCCGCCGCGGAGGCCGCTCGCCTGGAGGCCGAAACACAGGCCCGGACCCTCCTGCGTCTAGTGCGCGAGCGACTCGGATCACCGGGATGGCGAGATGAGCCATTGGGCTCGGTCACCTCTCGCGACCTGAATGCCATGCTCCCCTATCTACGGGCCCTCCGCGACCGACGACCCCGCGACCGCGAGTTGCTCGCGAACCTCGCCTGGGCGACCGGGGCCGCGGGGCACCGGGAGAAGCAGGTTCACAATCAAGCGCGGGCTGGCGCTCTGCTGGCCGAGTCCAGCGAGATCGCTACGGGTCTCGTCGAGGAGCGGCCCGATGACCCCGAGGCACGCCGACTCGCCGTGGAAGCCCTGGGCGGGATGCTCGAGATTGGGGACGATCGGGTCTACACCGGGGATTGGCCCGAGCGCATGCTCGCCGCGTGCGCCGCTCTGGAACTCGCCCTCGGCCCCGCGGCCAACCGGAAGGACCTCGAACTCCTCACCCGATCCCGAATCCGTGCGGCCTGGGCTCTGGTCACCACGGGCCGACACGGGCAGACCGGATCGCTCCTCATGGCAGTCCGAGAGACCATCGAACGGTCCCTGCTGGCCGAGCCGAACGACCCAGATTGGTTGGAGGACCTGGACCTCGCGTCCCGATTGATGGACGACCGCCAAGGCCATCTCGCGTTTCTCCGCCAGGCCCTGACTCGGGCTCCGCGAGCCGAACATGTGCGCATGGCATTGGTCCAAACGCTGGACGCCGCCCTAAGCGGGAAAGACGGCCTCGACGAGTCCCGCCGCGCCGCCGCCGAAGTCCTGGAAGTTGGCCCGCCGGCGACGGGGCCACTCGAGCGCTGGGCCGATCCCTTCGGCCCCAACGCCTGGATGAACGTCTTCCTTTTCGAGCGGTCCCTCGCCAAGGCCGCGGAGGTCCTGGGCCGTGACGCGGAGGCGGCCCCTCTTCGACAGGCCGCCACTCGCTTGATCCACCGGTTCGTGGCCCGCTTCCCGGAACTGTCGCCCCCGAACAACTGGCTGGTTGATGCCCAGATTACGCGGTCTCCCCTGGCCGGGAAGCCAGGACCCTCGACTGTGTCCAACGACGATGTTGAGTCCCTTCTGGCTGAGGTCCTTGATGCGTTTGAAGGCATGGACCCCACCCCGCCGACGACCCGGCCAACCCAACTAGCGCGGGCGCTATGCACTGTCGCCTTCCATGGTCGCTTGCGGGGCGACGACGGCCGCGACCGATTGCTTGCAAGGTCCCGCGCGCTCCTGGAAGGGCTGCCCCCCGAAGCCGAAAGCGATCCGGGCGCGCACCTGGCCTGGTCGGAGTATTGGACGCAAATGGCCAAATCGCATGCCCGAACGGGCGAGCCGATCGAATCGGTCCTGGCCGATCGGCTGCTCGCCAGCGAAGCCGCCGAGCGAGCGCTGGACCTGCGACCGGTCATGCCCTTCATTCGAGGGGAATGCGTGGACCGCCTCGCCCGCCTGGCCCGCACCCTGGCGGAGGCGGGCCATTACCAGGACTCCCGGGCGACACTCGCCAAGGTCGAGGCCCTGGTACGATACGACCCCGAGCGCACCAGGATTCTGGAAGGAATCTACCGCAAGACGGCCGACGCGATTCTCATCGATCGCGTGGCCCCGCGGGACGAACGCCAGGCGGCGGCTCGTCCTTTCCAGGATAGGGCCCGCTCGCTGGGCGAAGCGTGGCCTGCGGCGAGCCCCGACGCGGAGCGGTCAAGCCTTCCTTTCAGCGATCACACGGGACCGATCTCACGCGTGACGCGCTGACGGTGGTTCACGCGCCGGTGATCGTTTGGGCCAGGGGCTTTCGACGCCACGCGGCGGGGGCCTCTAGACCCGGTACGCGAACCTCGCCCACCGCCGGGTGGGCCTTTGGCATCGGCCGCGCGACCACGTCGGAAACGCCGCGAGTCCCCCCATGGGAACACGGGTCCCGAAATACCGACGCGTGGCCCCTCGGACCCTGGCGGTACGGCCGCAGTTTGATATTTGTCCACGCGAACTCGCGACGTCCCGCACGAGCGGAAGTGTCTCTGTTCGCGCCACGACGGACCAAGAGAGAGACGTTTGGCTTCAGCGATCGTCGTCCTTGGGCACCGTCAACCAGATGTTGCGGAACTGCACCGGGGTCCCGTGGTTTTGCAGGAGGATCGGCGCGAGTTGGTCTTTCTCCACGTAGCCCTTGTGGGTCGATTCCCGCAGGACGACCTCGTCGTGGATGAGTATGCCGTTGTGCCGAACCGTGATCACCGCGTTGTCCAGCTTGTTACCGTCGGTGTCGAAACGTGGAGCACGAAAGGTGATGTCATAAGTTTGCCATGACAATGGTGGATAACAAATATGAATATTCGGCGCGGCCTTCGTGTAAAGGGCTCCGCATTCGTTGGCCTTCCCTTCGAGACCGAAACTGTCGAGCACCTGGACCTCGTACAGCCGAAGCAAGTAGAAACCGCTGTTGCCTCGTCCCTGGCCTCGCGCGAACGGCATGAACGGAGTGCGAAACTCGGCGTGCAGGGTGAAGTCGCGGAAGCCCCGCTTCGTGAACGTGCCGACGTTGAGGAGGTGGTCCTCACTCATGCTCGCGTTGGTCCATTCGGCGAGGTCCTTGCCGTCAAAGAGGACGATCGCTTCGGGCGGTGGGACGAGGCCCTCAGTCGGACTTGTCCTCACGACTCGTTGGAGCGTGAACGGACTCCCGTCTCGATCGTGGCCGCGGAGAGACCCGTCGGCGATCAAACCCGACCAACCCCCGCCGTCGATGATGGTCCGCTCTTCCATCGTCTTCGCCACCGACTTCGATTTCGTCTTGCCGTCCCAACCTTCGCCGGGGAGTCCCCCGTACAAGAACTGGATGACGAAACGACCGTCTCCCTCGGCGACGACTTGGGCCCCGAGACGGCCATGCCCTTCACGCCGGCCTACGTATTCTCCTTGCACGGTGAAATCGGCCCCTCCCGATGAAGCATCCAGATAGGCGGTCTTGGCCTTGGTCGGGATTGGGGCACCCTGGAACGCGAGGACCGATGTCGCTTGGAAGACGAGTAGCGCGAGACCAAGCAATCCTTGAGAGAAGGACCTCATGATGACAATCATCCCAGGTATGTGAATGGGGCCGAAGGAACATCGTCACTAGGGTACAAATCCCACCCTGGAATTTCGACTGCCCGGCGAGGTTGGTTGTATTGAGGCGATAGCAACGCGAGTTCATTGTGGGCGGCGTTCGGCGTGCTCATCGGTAATCCAACTGGAGCTCGCGGCCTTGTTGAGCACGATCCGGCGGGGCTGTTCCGACTGCCGTACGCACGGTCATCGGCGATGTGTTCCAGCAGGGCCTTAACAACGGTCCGGAGTGGGGGGCACGATCACGTTACCATTCGCCCAGGTTGACGTAGACTGGGCAACCGGAATCCAGGCAGCGGGAGTGCGAGAGGTCGTCCATGTCGCCGTCCCCGGTGAGGCGATCCTACTGAGTGACGAATGGATATTGGCCAATGTGTATAATTGACTTGCAGCTTGACCGTGGGGTTGAGCGTGTCTCTTGATTGCAAACGAGGGCAAACTCATGGACTGGTCGCAGGTCTTCGAGGAGGGTCTTTCCTACTCGGCCTTTCTGGACAAGTACGCAAACGTCGAGCAACGCAGGCGCTGGGACGCGGTGCATTCGAGAGTCGCGTTGAGCGAGCCTCAAAGCCAATTGCTCGCCGGCTTCACAAGGAGAATGCCGGTCTTGGTGCTGAGTGGGGCCTGGTGCGGCGATTGTATCAACCAGTGTCCGATTTTTGATCATTTCGCCCAAGAAGCCACCGCCATCGACCTTCGGTACCTGGACCGCGACGCACGAGCGGATGTGCGGTCAGGTTTGACGATCAACGGCGGCCAACGGGTCCCCGTGGTCGTTTGGCTCAGCGAGGACTTCTTTGAAGTGTCTCGTTTCGGCGATCGAACACTCGCGACCTATCGGAAGATGGCGGCGGAGCAACTTGGTTTAGCTTGCCCCTCAGGACTCGTGCCTCCAAGTGACGATCATTTGCAATCCGTCGTTTCGGAATGGCTAAACCACTTTGAGCATGCTCATTGGGTCTTGCGCTTGTCGTCGCGACTC
>CALLYK010000507.1 GCA_937858365.1 uncultured Isosphaeraceae bacterium
GGTTTCGGTGCGGGTGCGGGGCATGGCTGGAGGTGAGTGCGGGAAGCTTGGTTTGGCCCGTCATCGTAGCGCGGGGTGGTGCCCCGCTTCTCTCGGGATTTCCCGCAACACCCGCGCACCCAAGTGTGAACATGGGCTCCTCGAGCCCCACCCAAGGAGTCGAACCGCATGATCGCCGCAACCCGAATCCTCGCCGCCTGCGCCGCGCTCGGAATGGTCACCGGTGGAACGGCCGGGGCGCAGGTCGCCTGCAACACCTGGCAGACGATGCCCCCCGTGCCCGTCGAGCCCAACCCCGTCGTGGGACTCGTCTACGACGCGACCACCCAGAGTCTCTACCAGGCCACCGACGACGGATTCGGTGGCCACCAGGGCACGCAACCCTGGGTCGGGAGGCGCAACGGCAACGCCTGGGTGACGATGCTCGACCCCAATGCGTTCAGTTTTGGAAGCGTCCTGGGGCTCGAGCTCCTCGATCTCGGTGCGGGGCCGACGCTCTACGCCTTCGGTAGCTGGTCTCCCCTCGCCGGGCAAACGAATCTGCTGCGGTGGAACGGCACTAGCTTCGTCAACGAGCCCAACGTTCCCGTCGGACCGACCGCGCTCACGGTATTCGACGCCGGATCCGGGCCGGAGCTCTTCGCCTGCAACTTCGCGAACGTCTACCGCTTGAGCGGAGGGACCTGGGTTTCGATCGGCGCGGCGACGGTGTCGGCCACCACTTGGGCGTTGGCGCCGGCGTAATAGGCCGAGACCTCCACGGTCGGGGGGGTGATTTCAGGGTATTGAGCGATCGGCAGGCTGTAGAGCGAGATGGCGCCGGCGAGAGTGATGATGATTGACAAGACCGCCGCGAAGATAGGCCGATCGATGAAGAACTTGGAGAACATGAAGGCTAACCTCGATCGGTCAAAACGATGGGGGTATTTTCCCTGGCCGTTTCCGCCCCATCACCGTTGGGGTGTCCGTTGCCGTTAGCGACTTCGGGCCCTTGCGAAGGCACGTCAACCGGAGGTAGGACTTCCTCCATCAGGACCGGCGCGTGCTTTCGCCAACGCCGGCGGCCGGCCAGGTTGATGGCCAACCTCACCCCATGCTTGATGACGCCCAACGTGAGGACCGCGAGGAGGACCGAACCGAGAACGCGGGCTGGTCTGGAACGGAAGACGGCCCGGTCCCCCACCCAATCGACCAGCACGAAAAACGCGGGCGTGAGCACGACACCGAAGAGCGTCACACCCAACATGCCGCTGAAGACGGTCGTACCCAGGGTGCGTCGCATCTCGGCCCCAGCGCCGTGGGCCCGCAAGAGAGGGAGCACGCCCAGGATGAACGCCAGCGACGTCATTAAGATCGGCCGGAAGCGAAGTTTGCAGGCGTCCAGGGCGGCCTGCCGGCGCGTTTCCCCGGCGTCGCGCCGCGATTTCGCGTACTCGACGATTAGGATCGCGTTTTTGCACGCCAGGCCGACCAGCACCACGAGGCCAATCTGCGTGAAAATGTTGATATCTTCATTTGCAAGTTTGAGACCGCCGATCGCGCAGAGCAGGCACATGGGCACGACGAGGATCACGGCGAGAGGCATCGACCAACTCTCGTACTGCGCAGCGAGGACGAGGAAGACCATGACCACGGCGAAACTGAAGACGAGGATTGCGGTGCTGCCCGAGTACAAGCGCAGGCCGAACGCATCGACCGTTGTGGTGTTGGCCTGACGTTCCAGGAAGGCCAGTTCGGTCCATTCCAGGGCCATGGAAGACGGCAGCGCGCGCGCGCCCAGTTCCTCCATCAAGTCGATCGCGTCGCCAGAGCTCACGCCGGCGGCCGCGCTGCCCGTTACCGGTGCTGCTGTGTACATGTTATAGCGCGTCAAAATGAGAGGTCCGTTCACTTCTTCAATCGTCGCGAGGGCGCCGATGGGGACCATTTGCCCCTGTCGATTGCGGACCTTGATCCGGCGCACGTCGTCCTTGTCGTTGCGGAAGCGCGCGTCGGCCTGGACGATCACCTGCCAGGTCCGTCCGAAAAGGTCGAAGTCGTTGACATAGAGGGAGCCGAGATAGACCTGAAGGGCCAAGAAGAGTTCGCGCGGGGAGACCTGTTTGCTCATCAGCTCACGCCGATCGACGTCCACGTAAAGCTGCGGCACTTTGGCCCGGAAAACCGAGGCCAGCCCGGTCACTTTCGGTTGGCCGTTCACGCCGAAGACCGACGTGTTCCCCGAGACGTCGGTCGCGATTGCCGCCACGGTCTTGATGATCGAACTGGTCTCATCGGCCGGGGGTTCGCGCGGGGGCCATGAGTCCTTCAAGAGGGTCTTCAGGTCGGCCATCTTGGTGGACTGCTCGGTGAGCTCGGCCTCGGGTGCGTCCAGGACGACCTTGCCCACGCGATCGAAAACGCGGAGCCGGAGCGAGTCGCCCACCTGGGCGATGACGATCAAGTCCTTACCAGAAGTCGGAATACCCTCGGAATCCGCCAGGGATGGAAGCAGTTGGATCTTGGCCCCGGCCCCCGTGTATTCGCGGGCGCCGTTGGCGTCGGCGACGAGGTCTTCGGCAGCCTCTTGGAGCCTCGCCAGGCCGCGTGCGGCCTTCTTCACGTTCTCTCGACGTGTTTCTCGGCTGGCCGTCGTCTCGGGGACCTTGGCGTCAAGACCGCGCGCGGCGGCCCCGGGCTCGAGAGGTTCGAGCACTTCGCCGCTCCGGTCTTCGACCAGCAACTTGAAGCCCCCCGCGCGGCCGACACCACGCAATGGCGGCGGCGGCAAGACGGTGATTTGGGCCTCAGGCACGAGGTCGGCGTACTTCCGGCGGAGTTCATCGGCGACGGCCTCGCCTGAGAGCGTCGGCACGGCCTTCTTGGCGACCCAGTCCTTCACGGCTGACTCCAAGTCGGGCGAGCACCACTTCAGGGTTTGATAAGTGCCCGCCTTTAGGCCCTCAATCACTTGATGGACTTCGGGGTCGGTCTTGGGTTTCTCCAGCCAGCGGCAGAGGCGATTCCCGAGGGGGTCGGGGCGTTCTGTGAACGGTTTGAGGATGATGAACATCGACCCGAAGTTCGAACCAAACGCGCTCAGCAACAAAGACTGCCCCGTCATGCTTTGCGTGTGCTTCACACCGGGGGTCTCGCGAGTGATCCGCTCGACCTTGTTCATCACGGACAGGGTGCGTTGAAGGGAGGCCGAGTCGGCCAACTGCACGTTGAGCAGGAGATAGCCCATGTCCTGCGACGGGATAAAGCCCTTGGGCGTCGATTCAAAGCCGGTGGCTGTGACTTGCAAGAGGTACACGTAAGCGATGGGCACGAGCACGGCTACGCGCAAGAGCTTGCCGACGCCCCATGTGTAGACTTGCGTACTGGTCCGAAAAAGTGCGTTGAAGCCGCCGAAGACGGCGGCCAGGACCCAGTTCATGGGTCGCGACACCAACCAACCGAGGAAGGCCCCCACGAGCCCAACGACATATGGCGAGGCCGCCATCCAGGCCGCCGCACTCGAATCGCCCCAGACCGCGAAGAGTTCCCTAGCTTGGGGCCCGAGAAAGCGGTACGCGAACCAACCCGCGATCGCCGCGATCCCCCAGCGGGGCAATGGTTCGGGACCTCGCCCGTGCGATCGCTCGTGGTCGGGCGGCTTGAGGAGGATCGCGGCAAGGGCCGGGCTCAAGGTCAGCGAGTTGATGGTCGAGATGACTGTGGAGGCCGCGATCGTCAGGGCGAACTGGCGGAAGAACTGGCCGGTGATTCCCGTCAAGAAAGCGCAGGGGACGAAGACTGACGTGAGGACCAAACCGATGGCGATGATCGGCCCACTGACTTCGTGCATGGCCACGATGCTCGCCTCGCGCGGGGGCAAACCGTGTTCCATGTGGTACTCGATCGACTCGACGACCACGATGGCGTCGTCAACCACAATGCCGATCGCGAGGACCAGGCCGAAGAGCGTGAGGTTGTTGATGCTGAAGCCCAGCATGGCCATGACTCCGAACGTACCGATGATGGCCACAGGCACGGCGATCAAAGGCACGACCGCGGACCGCCAGCTTTGCAGGAAGAAGAGCACCACGATCGCGACGAGGACGACCGCCTCTTGCAAGGTCTCGATGACGCGGTCGATCGACTCGCGAATGAAGGGTGTGGTGTCGTAGCGAATTTCATAAGCGACACCGGGGGGGAAGTCCTTTTCCATCTCCTTGATCTTCGCCTTGACGAGGTCGCCCGTTTCCAGGGCGTTGGCGTCAGGCAAGAGGAAGATGGCCAAACTCACCGAGGGACGGCCGTTGACCCTTGTGGAAACGTCGAGGTTTTTGGCCCCGATCTGCACGCGAGCGACGTCCTTGAGGCGAACGACTTGCCCTTCGCGCAGGGTCTTGACGACGATCTGCTCGAACTGTTCGGGTGTCTTGAGGCGGCCCAAAACGTCCAGCGTGATTTGAAAGGGCTGACGATCGTGGACGGGTGGCTGGCCGATCTGTCCCGCGGCCACTTGCCGGTTCTGTTCGCGAATGGCCCGCACGACATCCAGGGCCGAAAGCTCGCGCGCGGCGAGGGCGTCAGGGTCCACCCAAACGCGCATGCTGTAGTCTTGCTGACCAAGCATGTTGATATCGCTCACGCCGGGCAAGCGCGCCAGTTCCTCCTTGACGTGCATTAGGGCGTAGTTGCTCAGGTAGAGCTGATCATGCTCGTTGTTGGGCGAGTTGATCGCGATCGCCATGAGGATGTCGGGCGAACGCTTTCGCGCGGTCACGCCGGCTTGCTTGATCACATCGGGCAGCATTGGCAAGGCCAGGGCCACTCGGTTCTGCACCAAGACCTGGGCCATGTTCAAATCGACACCGTGCTTGAACGTCACCGTGAGGTTGTACGAGCCGTCGTTGGTGCATTGCGAGGACATGTACAACATGCCCTCAACGCCGTTCACCTGCTGCTCAATGGGGGCGGCCACCGCTTCGGCGACGTCGCGTGCGCTGGCGCCTGGGAACTTGCAATCAACCTGCACGGTGGGCGGGGCGATCGGGGGATACATCGCCAGGGGCAGGTTGAAGACGGCCAGGCCCCCGGCCAACGTCATCACGATCGAGAGGACGGCGGCGAAGATGGGCCGATCAATGAAGAATCGCGAGATCACGGTGGTCCCCCCGGCTCGGTAGAGAAGCGATATCTCCTAGGGACGCCCGCCCTGGCCTACGGCCCCTTCGGCGACGGGGGCCTCCTTCGGGACCATTGCGCGGACCTCGACACCATCCCTCAACGATTGCACACCCTCCACGACGACCTCGTCATCCGGCCCAAGGCCCGCCTTGATCACCCGCCGGCCGTCGCGCAGGGGACCGAGCACCAGCGTGCCCGAGGCCCCTTCCCCTCGTTCCTCACGCTCGCGCAAGACCTGGATCGTCCCCGGCCGGTAGGACGCGTCGGTCGCCTTGGCGTCGGGGACCACTCCCGACTCAACGGCCTTCGGCCGGAAAACAAAGATATACTTCTTGCCTTGATCGCTATTAAGTGCTGATTCCGGTATGGTCAAGGCGGAATAGGGGGCCCCCATCGGCAGTCGAACGCGGACGAATAGACCGGGTGAGAGGGAACGCAGCCCGCGCGAACGTATCGTCGGATTGTCGATGACGGCGCGGACACGGAGGGTGCCTGTGTTGGCGTCGAGCTTGCTCTCGAAGAAGTCCACTCGCCCGGGCGTGTCGAACTCGCGTTGGTCCACCAAGGCGACTTCGACGGGGACATCTCCCTCACTGATTGACGTGAATTTTCCTTCGCGGATCAAGCGGCGGATCGCCAGCACGGTCCGATCATCGACGTCGAAATAGACGTAGAGTTCGCTGATGTTGACGATCGTCGTGAGGATCGTGTCGTCGGCCTTCACGAGGTTGCCGATGTCCACCATCCGCCGGCTGATCCGGCCCGTGATGGGTGCGGTCACGCGCGTGAAGTTCCGGTTGAGTTCGGCCAGGTCGCGGATCGCGCTCGCCACACCCACGCTGGCCCGGGCCTCGGCGTAATCGTCCTCGGCCATGTCCAGTTCCTCGCGGCTCCGTGCATTCTTGGCGAAGAGCGATGCGGTCCGGCGATAGACCAACTCGGTCCGCTTTTCCTTGGACTCGGCTTGCGAGAGGGTGGCGCCGGCGCGGTTGAGTTCGGCTTGGTACTGACGTGGGTCGATCTCGAACAGGACGTCTCCCTCGGCCACTTCGTCGCCGTCGTTGAACTGGATTTTGTCGAGGTAACCGGTCACGTGGGCACGCACTTCGACAGTCTGCTTGGCTTCGGTGCGACCCGTGAATTCCTCGTGGTCTTGGACCTTGGCCTCGATCGGCCGGGCAACCTGCACTACGGGCGCGGCCTTCTTTTTGGTCTTGGCTTGGTCTCTGGTCGCGGCGCCGCCGGGACGCTCACACCCGGCTAGACCAACGGCCAAAGTCGCGGCCAGGGACAGGGCGAACGCCCCCACGTGGACACATTGTTTTGTTGTTGGGGTCAACATGCGTCATGTCCCTCCCGGCCCATCGGCCGAGGTCCGCTTGACACGCTCACTGTCGCTCAAGACACCGTGAAAGAGCACGTCCAGGATGTCGGTCGCGTCGGCCGCGAACGTCTCGGATCGGCCGCCGAAATAATGGAGGAAGACCGAACCATAGAGTGCCGCAGTGAAAACGTCGCTGATGCGTTCGACAGGGACGTCGCGCATTCGGCCCGACGCGATCATCTTGCGATAGTGTTCCCGCCAGCGATCGACATGCCGCTCGCGATGCTCGAAGTAAGTCGGCCGCTCGCGGTCCTTGAATTGCGCCCGCTCCTGAATGAGGAGTTCGACCGACTCGGGGTGCTCACGGAAGAAATCGAGGTAGGCCCGAGCCCCGAGGGAGACGCGCTCCAGGGGGTCTTCCACCCCGGCGGTCGCTTGCTCCAGGCGTTCATGGAGGCGCCTCATCACCCGATCGACGGCGGCCAGAAAGAGTTCGCGCTTGCTGGGGAAGTACCTGTAAAGGGTCCCCTTGCCGACCCCCAAGTCATCGGCCAGTCCCTGTGTGGCGGCGTCGGTGAAGCCGTGCTCCGCGAAGAGCCGCGTGGCGGCGTCGAGGATCTGCTCGCGACGATCGGGGGGCTCGACGACCGGATCGCGGACCGCGCGCGATAGCTTGCTCATGGATGGTCAACTCGACGGGGGCGGGAGTCGGCGGCGGGCGGACTGACTGGTCAGTCCGTTTGCATTTTTATGCGCTGGACGATGGCAAGTCAAGAAGAGGGGGCATCCGAATCAAGATCACGCGGACTTGCGAGGCCCTGTCACAAAGTCGCGTGATCGGGGCGGCGTTGCCATGAAGCAGAATCCGTTTGGTGGCTCACGCTGTGGGCGTTATCATCCGTTGGCCTCTTCAACCGGCGTCCAGTCCTCAAACGACCTCGCGGGTGCCGCCGCGCGACCCGCCCCATTCCGAGGCCCCACACATGGCCCAGAATTTCAACGCCCGTCCCGACCGTCGCGCGTTCCTTCAGGCCGGCGCCCTCGCCGCGACGGCCGCGACCCTGCCCGCCGGCGCTCGAACCATGCAGGACCCAGCGGCCGACGCCGGGGCGAAGAA
>CALLYK010000508.1 GCA_937858365.1 uncultured Isosphaeraceae bacterium
GCTCTGCGGCACGCTGGAGAAGGCCGAAGACGTCGACTGCTTCCGGTTCACGATCAGCGCGCCGACGGTCATGAACTTTCACTGCCGCGCGATGCGACTGGAAGACCGCATCCACGACCTGCAGGCGCACGTCGATCCGATCCTCACGATCAAGAACGTGCAGACCGGCGCAACGGTCGCCGCGGCCGACAACACCTACGCGGCCGACCCGTTCCTGAGCGCAGCACTCGCTCCGGGAGAGTACTGGCTCGAGATCCGCGATGTCCGCTACCAGGGGAATCCGCACTGGCCCTACGTCGTCGAGATGCACAACCGGCCGTTCATCACCCAGGTATTCCCGCTGGGGATTGCCGCCGGACAGCCGACGGAGTTGCAGCCAGTCGGGTTCAATCTCGCCGACACGGCGCCGTTTCCGATGCCGCTGACCACCTCTCTCGGCAATCATTTCGTGACCCTTAAGGTGGGCGAAACCCTGGCGAACCCTGTGGAACTGGAAGTCAGCGACCTGCCGCAGGTCGTGGAAGCATCGGTTGCAAACAACACGCCGGCCGAAGCGCAGAGCGTGACGCTGCCGTGCGGGATCAGCGGGCGACTGGAATCCGAGTCGGACGTCGACTGTTTCGCGTTTGAGGCGAAGGCCGGGGACAAGGTGTCGGTGCATTACGTCGGCACGTTGACCAACGGCTCCAAGTTCGACAGCTCACGCGATCGCGGCAAGCCGTTCCAGTTCAACCTGGGGGCCGGTCAGGTGATCCAAGGGTGGGACTTCGGCGTGGCCGGGATGCAGGTCGGCGGCCTGCGCAAATTGACCATCCCGCCCCAGGAAGGTTACGGATCGCGAGGCGCGGGCAGTGCGATCCCGCCGAATGCGACCCTGGTCTTTGAAGTCGAGCTGCTGGCGATTCAGTGAGTCCTTGGGACCGTGTCGAACTCCTGAAGGCCCTCTTGAAAGACCTGCCGGCGCGCGCGGCGGGACTCTGGCGCTTGGAAGGCGACCGGCTCATTCAGGTCGCCTTTTTTTCTTGCGACGACATGCCGGAAGAGGTCGCCCGGAGGTTCGGCGAGGCGACCCGAATCGCGACCCTGGACCAGTCGTCGCTGGGGATCGTGAAGGCCGTCGTCGAAGGACGAACGGTGGTTTCGATCGCCGACGAATTGCCGTCGGCGACCGGTTCGGGCCATTGGCTCCGGGCCTTCGGGGCCGATCGTTCGATCGCGGTGCCGCTGCGGAGTGCGCCCGGCGTCGTCTCGGTGGCCGTGCTGGGTTTGTCACGGCCGGCCGAAGAGATCGAGCGGGCGCTTCGGTCGCTCATGGACGAGGCGCGGCCATGAGCTTCTCGATCTCGTCCGGGTCCGACGCGATCTTGGCGCTGAGCTTCACCAGGCCCTTTTCGGTAACGAGGTAGTCGTCCTCGATCCGCACGCCAAGCTGCTCGTCGGCCAAGTAGATCCCAGGCTCAATCGTGAAGACGGAGCCGACCGGCAAGGGGCCGCCGTAGTCGCCCACGTCGTGGACGTCCATGCCCAGCCAGTGCCCCAGGCCGTGCAGAAAATGGCGGTCGAGCGTGTTCCCTTGGGAGTCGCGCAGCGGCGAGTCACGCATCGTCTTGCGCGCCGCCGCCGTGAGCGTGTTGATGTTCGACTTGCCCAGCTCGAACGACTTCTCCGCCGCGCGTTGGGCGTCGAGCACGAGTTGATAGACCTGCCGCTGGCGTTCGGTGAACTTGCCCGAGACGGGATAGGTGCGCGTGATGTCGGCCGTGTAGTAATGGAACTCGGCGCCGATGTCGATCACCACGAGGTCGCCGTCCTTCATCCGGCGGCGGTTGTCGTTGTAGTGCAAGACGCACGAGTTGGGCCCGGAACCGACGATCGAGAAGAAGCCGGGCCGCTCGGCCCCGCCGAAGAGGAAGGCCCCTTCCAGGGCCCCCTGAGCTTGATACTCGAACGCGCCAGGCTTGATGACCTTGATCGCGGCGCGTTGGCCGTCGCCGGTGATGTCGATCGCCTTTTGCAAGAGGGCCACCTCGGCCTCCGACTTGATCTTCCGCATGTTGGCGAGGGCCTGACCCAATCCGGCGACCTGGACGTCCGGGGCCTCCTTCTTGATGACGTCGGCGAGCATCGCCTCGTCGTTGGGGGGCGCGTTGCGTCGGCGGCCGACGTTGAGATAGACCTTCGTCGCGGTCGGGGGCCCTTCCTGGCCTTCTTTCTTCTTGAGGAAGGACATCAAGGTCGGCTGGAACTTGTCGGCGGGCAATGCCTCGGCGATCCCGTAGCGGGAGACGGCCTCGGGGCCAGGGCCGATGCGATCGCCCATCCATTGCGACGTGAAGCCGTTCTTCGCCGGCAGGAAGAGGAACTCGCGCGCCTTGCCGTCGGCCGTCAGCGACCCGGGCACCATCAGGAACTTCACGTCGGGCTGGCCCGCGCCGGTCAAGTACATCAGGTCGTTCTTTTGGCGGAACTTGACGAACTCGCCGAACTCCTCGTCGCGGCTACCGAGCATGACCAGAAGGCCGTCCTTGTACGACTCCAAGACCTTTCCCCGGCGCTCTTGGTATTCGGCGATCGGGACGTTGGGGCCGTCTTCGTCATTGGGGGCTTGTGGGCCCGCGAACGCCGGCGCGATGGCCGACGCGGCGAACAAGCCAAGGACGATCAGGGACCAAGGTCTGCGGATCGCGGTTGAAGACATGGCGGGGCCTCGGCGGGTGTTGGGGTCATTTCGAGTGGACAGACTAACCGACGCGAAAGCGCTAGGCCAGCGGTCGGGGCCGGAGAGTGTCTCGACCGGCCCGGGTCGAGTATCATGAACTCGCGCTCCGAGACGGCCCCAATGACCATGCGGCCGTTCGCTTCCCAGAGGTCCTCGACCCGATGGCGGCCACCTCTCGTCCCGTTTGGTTGCGTTATGGTTTCGGCCTGATCGCAGTGGCCCTGGCCACCGTGGGACGGCTCGCGCTGGGGCCCATCATCGGCGAACGGATTCCCTTCGCGACCTATTATCTCGCCCTCTTGGCCACGCTCTGGTTCAGCGGTGTGGGACCCGGCGCGGTCGCGTTGCTGGTGGGCGGTCTCGCGGGGTCCCTTTGCGACTTTGGCACGGGTGGCCAGAATGAGCACCCCGCGGGGCTTTGGGTGGGCCTCGCCCTCTATGTCGTGGTTGGTCTCGGCTTCCTGCGGTTATTGACCCTTCTGGAACGGCGACGGTTGGAATTGGAAGACGCCCTGGTGGAGCGTCGTCGCGCCGAGAGCGACTTGGCGGAGTCGGAGAAGCGATTTCGTCAGCTCGCCGAAACGATGAAGGACGTCTTCTGGATCATGGAGTTGACCGGCCGGCGCGTGCTTTACGTGAACCCGGCCTATGAAGCCATTTGGGGCCGACCGCGTCGAGAGCTTCAAGAAGCCCCGTCTTCGTGGCTCGATTCGATCCATCCTGAAGACAGAACGCGCGTGGAACGTGCCTTCGCGGAAAAGGTGGTGGAAGGGACCTTCGATGAACAGTATCGGATCGTCCGGTCGGACGGCTCGATTCGCTGGGTGCGCGATCGCGCCTTCCCAATCGCCGATGCCCAGGGCGTGGTCTATCGAGCGGGTGGGCTGGCCGAAGACATCACCGAGCGGAAACAGGCCGAGGCGGCGCTTATCGAGAGCGAGCGACGATTCCGTCAACTCGCCGAGGCGATGCCCCAAATCGTCTGGGAGAGCACTGCCGAGGGGACGATCAACTACCTGAACGCTCGCTGGTATGAAATGACGGGCCTGAACAACCACGCCGTCCCCCTTTCGATCGACGACCGCCAAGTGGTGCACCCGGACGACCTGGGCCAGGTCTTGATGAGCTGGGAGAAGGCGCGCGAGGAAGGCACTCCCTTCGAGGCCGAATATCGCTTGCGACATCACGGGCGGCGTGATTATCGCTGGTATTTGGGCCGAGCCGTCCCCGTGCGAGACGATTCCGGCGAGGTGGCCCGTTGGTACGGGACCGCCACGGAAATTCAGGCGCGAAAACAAGCCGAAGAGGCCCTCGCCGAGTCCGACCGCCGCAAGGATGAATTCATCAACGTCCTGGCCCACGAGTTGCGCAATCCACTCGCCCCCGTTCGCACCTCACTGCACTTGCTCCGCGAGGGCCGTTACGAACAGGGCGAGGACGTTCACCTCTGGGAGATCGTCGATCGCCAGGTGGAGCGTCTGGTCGGCCTGGTCGAAGACTTGCTCGACATCTCCCGGATCAACACCGGTCAAGTGGCCCTACGCCCCGAGCGTACGGACGTCGCGGCGCTTGCCCGCGAGGCCGCGCGGGCCTGCGAGCGGGACTTCCAAGGACACGGCGTCACGATCGACCTGGCGCTCCCGGACGGCCCCGTGCCGATCGAGGCCGACGCCGTGCGCTTGGAGCAGGTGCTCATCCATCTGCTCAAGAACGCGGCCCGGTACTCCAAGGCGAACGGTCATGTGGTCGTGTCGGTCGAGGCTGATGAACAGCGCGTGCGGGTCCGCGTGCGCGACGACGGCATCGGCGTGCCCCGCGACCGGCTCGACGACATCTTTCAACCATTCGTCCAGGTCGATCGGCGGAGCGACGCCGCGTTCGGCGGCCTTGGCTTGGGACTGACCTTGGCCCGTTCCCTCGTCCACCTCCACGACGGGAGCCTCACGGCCGAAAGCGACGGTCTCGGTCATGGCAGCGAGTTCGTCGTCCAATTGCCTCGGACCGGACCCGGCGGCCGGTCGGCGCGTGAAGGCACGCACTTTCGCCATGAACCGTCGCCGATGCGGCATCGGGTCCTGGTCGTGGACGACAACCACGAGGCGGCCGACAGCCTCGCCCACATGCTACGGAAGCTCTGGCACCAAGAAGTCCACGTCGCCTATGACGGGACGACCGCCTTGCGTCACGCCGAGGCCTTCCAACCCGATATCGTCTTCCTCGACCTGGGAATGCCCGGTCTGGACGGCTACGAAGTGGCCAAACGCCTGCGTGGGCGTCCTGAGTTTCGCCACACATTGATCGTCGCCAACACGGGCTGGGGCCAAGATGAAGACCGCAAGCGCTCGCGCGAGGCCGGTTGCGACGTCCACCTCGTCAAACCGGTTGAGCCGGAGGTCTATCGGGCCCTCCTGGGCGACCACGCCTCGAATCGTCGTCGCTGAGGCGTTGGTCCAACTCGTGACATTTCGGGACGGGCGTGAAGGGTCCGCGATGCTTCACGGTTCATTCCTTAGCGTGCTTTGGGTTGTAGGTCGTGGGCCCCAACCAGTAAACTGGCCCCTTCCAATCCACCTCTGGCCCCCTGCGTGGTCCGCGAACACAAGTCAAGTCAACCGTCGAGCCTGGGACTGATCCATGAAGACCGATCCATCGCGCATCGCCGAAATCCGCGAAAAAGTCCTGGCGGGTGAGCGTCTCAGCTTCGACGACGGCCTGGCCCTGGAAGCCACTCACGACTTCTTCGCCCTGGGCGAGATGGCCAACCTCGTCCGCGAGCGCATGCACGGAGACCTTACCTACTACAATATTAACACGCACATCAATCCGACAAATGTTTGTGTATACAAGTGCGACTTCTGCGCGTTTCGGGCCGACATGAACGAGGACCGCGCCTATGTGATGACCGAGGGCCAGGTCAAGGAGCGCGCCGCGCAGGCGTCGGCGAGGGGGGCCACCGAGTTGCATATCGTCGGCGGGCTGCACAATAAGCTGCCGTTCTCTTGGTATGTGGACATCGTCCGCTGGGTGAAGGAAGCGGCCCCCGAGATCCATGTGAAGGCCTACACGGCCGTGGAATACGAGTGGTTCGCCAAGATCAGCCGCCGCCCGATCGAAGACTGCCTCAAAGAGCTGATCGACGCCGGGCTGGGCAGCCTTCCAGGCGGCGGCGCCGAGATCTTTCATCCCGAGGTCCGCGAGGAAGTTTGCGGCGCCAAGGCGAGCACCGAGTCGTGGCTGAACGTCCACAGGACGGCGCACCGGCTGGGACTGAATTCGAACGCGACGATGCTCTACGGCCACATCGACCAACCCAAGCACCGGATCGACCACCTCATCCGACTCCGCGAACTCCAGGACGAGACCGGCGGCTTTCAAACGTTCATCCCGCTCGCCTTCCATCCGGACAATTCGCGGATGGACGACATCCCCAAACCGTCCGGCGTGATGGACCTCAAAATGATCGCCATCAGCCGTCTCATGTTGGACAACTTTCCGCATATCAAGGCCTACTGGGTGATGCTCGGCATCAAGACGGCCCAGGTCGCCCTGGCCTTTGGTGCCGATGACATCGACGGCACGGTCGTCCACGAGAAGATCTACCACGAGGCGGGGGCCGACACGCCCCAGGAAACCACCGTGGCCGACCTCGAACGCCTCATCCGTGAAGCGGGGCGCATTCCGGTCGAGAGGGACACACTTTACCACCGGATCGAACGCGACGCCTCGGGCTGGAAGGCGGCCGAGCGAATGCGTCCCCTGCCGGTCATGGCGTAAGGCCAAAGCGGCGGAGACATTGGTTTTCCCGAGCGCTCGGACTAGAATGTCCCGAGTCCCGTCGTCTGTTCCTTGAGCTTGAGCGCGTCGCCGACGCGGAAGGCCCTTCCCATGCCGCCCAAACGTCGTTCGCCGTCGCCTCAAGGACGAGGTCGCAAAGGCCCGGCGCCGCGCCCTTCCGGGCCGCGAAAGACCCAGCGCTCCGCGCGCCCGACTCGTGAGCGGAACGTCGAGGAGTGGGAAGGTCGGGGCGAACGCCTGCAAAAAGTGCTCGCGCAGGCCGGTGTCGGCTCGCGGCGCGCCTGCGAGGAATTCATCGTTCAAGGTCGAGTGACCATTGATGGTCAAGTCGTTCGCGAGTTGGGCACACGCGTGGACCCGAGGGCCCACAAGGTGGCCGTCGACGGCCAGGCCATCCGGTCGGAACGCCCCGTCTATTACGCCGTTTACAAGCCGAAGGGGCACGTTTCCACCAATAACGACCCCGCCGGCCGCCCCCGCGTGATCGACCTTTTGCCCGAAATCCCCCAAAGGGTCTACGCCATCGGCCGACTCGATGAAGATAGCGCCGGCCTGATCCTCCTCACCAACGACGGCGACCTGGCCAACAAGCTGGCGCACCCCAAGTTCGGCGTGGAGAAGGTCTATCGCGTGCTCGTGGCGGGCGAGCCGGGCGATGACCTCCTCAAGAAACTCACCGAGGGCATCTGGCTGTCCGAAGGCAAGGCACGGGCCAAGCGGGCCTGGATCGTGGGCAAGCAAGGTCAGGCCACCACGTTGGAACTCGTCCTCGCCGAGGGGAAGAACCGCGAGGTCAGGCGCATGCTGGCCAAACTGGGCCACAAGGTCATGTCACTCACGCGGGTGGCCGTGGGGCCGGTCACGCTGAAGGGCCTCAAGCCGGGGGCCTGGCGATCGCTCACGCGCGTGGAAGTGGAAATGCTCCGACGGGTCGCGGCGGGCGAAATGGTCCGACCGTTCGGCCCACCGCGACAAGCCACCAATCGGCCCACCACCCCCAGACGCGGCGCCGGTCGGACGAACCGGCCCGCGTCCGCCGCTCCGCCGGCCCCT
>CALLYK010000509.1 GCA_937858365.1 uncultured Isosphaeraceae bacterium
TTGACCCGCCTCTCGCGCCGACGTTGGCTGGGCGGGAAATGCACGAAACAGACGTCCCCCTCGACCGCTCCCGGCAGCACCGACCTGCTTCGCGCCCGACGCTCGGCGATGGGCTCGTTCTTCGACGTTCGCCTCCCGGTCGGCTTGCCGGGCGCCCTCGACCTGGCGACCCGCGCCCTCGACCTGATCGACCTCCTCGAAGACCAACTCACCGTTTATCGCGACCATTCCGAAGTGAGCGTCGTCAACCGGACGGCCCACCAAGCGCCGGTCGCGGTGGAAGTGGGCCTCTTCAACTTGCTCGATCAGGCCCGCCGAATCCATGAAATGACGGAAGGGGCCTACGACGTGACCGCGGGCGCCTTGTCGGTCGCCTGGGGCTTCTTCCAAGGGCCGCGTCGGGTGCCCGACCCCGAAACGCTCGCCGAGGCCCGCGCCCGGACGGGCCAGCACCTCGTCCATCTCGACCCCGTCGCGCGGACCGTCTCTTTCGATCGACCCGGCATCCTCATCAATCTCGGCAGCATCGGCAAAGGCCACGCCCTCGACCGCGCGGCCGAACTCATTCACGCCCACTGGTGGCCCACCGGCGCCCTCTTGCACGGCGGGCAATCGAGCGTCTTGGCCGTGGGCTCGCCGCCCTGGCAATTCGGCGGCCGTTGGGAAGTCGCCTTGCGTAACCCGTTCCATCCCGAGCGGCCCCTGGGCACCTTCCGCCTCCGGGACCGCGCGATGGGGACCTCGGGGGCCACCTTCCAACAGTTCGAGGCGAATGGGCGGCTTTTTGGCCACATCATCGACCCTCGGACCGGAGAACCGCCCCAAGTGGGACCCGCGAGCGTCTCGGTCCTCGCCCCCACGGCGGCCGAGGCCGACGCCCTTTCCACCGCTTTTTATCTGCTTGGTCCGGCCAAGACCGCGGCTTGCCTCGCCAACAGGCCAGACGTTGCGGCCCTCTTCGTGCTCGAACCCGCGGGAGACGAGCGACCGAGGGCCATCCCCATTCACCTGACCGACGACGACTTCGTCGCCGACCGACGCCTCAAAGTGCTCCCTCCCTTTTCCCGCGAGGTGGGCCCCGGAGATCGACCTCAACCGTGAAACGCTACTACCCTGGGTTCTTTGGCGCCCTCTTCCTCATCCTGCTCCGGATCGCGATCGGCTGGCACTTCCTCTACGAAGGGCTGGACAAGTACCAGTCCACCCAGCGCGGGGAGCGCCCCTGGTCGGCCGAACCGTATTTGCGCGCCTCCACCGGCCCCTTCGCCGCCAATTTCCGCGAACTGGTCCCCGACGTCGACGGCCTCGACCAGCTCGACCTGGACAAGCTCAAGAAC
This sequence comes from uncultured Isosphaeraceae bacterium, assembly GCA_937858365.1. Lineage (GTDB taxonomy): Bacteria > Planctomycetota > Planctomycetia > Isosphaerales > Isosphaeraceae > CALLYK01. Next base: position 1,338 of record CALLYK010000509.1, read on the forward strand.
GCATGGCAAGGCGAACTCGATCGCGTGGGCCAAGCCTACGGCTTCGACTCTGAGCAAAAGGCCAAGGCTGAAGAGGCGCTGAAGGCCCAGACCGAGAAGGCCGAGGCCTGGTTCAACGAGCCTGAAAATAGCGATAAGGTGAAGAAGTATCGCGATGACGTGACCGCGATCAACGCCCGCGAGGCCGTCTTGCCGCCCCTCTCCTATGAACGCGAACGCCTGGCCGATCGTCGCAAGGCCCTGGAGGCGACCCGGCGCGAACTCGTCGGCACCGTTGACGGCTTCGGCAAGGCGTTCAAGGAGGCGATGACCAAACAGGCCAAGCCCGAACAGCTCCAACGAGCCACGCCCGCCAAACCGATGACCCAACTCGACATGGTCAACATGACCACCATGTACGGCCTCATCGTCTGTGGGGCGTGTCTCATCCTGGGCCTCTTCACGCCGCTCGCGGCGCTCGGCGGGGCCACGCTGCTGGCCATGTTCTACTTCAGCATGCCGCCCCTCCAGGTCGGTCAGCCCCAGGGGCCGAACTCCGAGGGGCACTACTGGATCGTCAACAAGAACGTCGTCGAGTTTTTCGCCTGCCTGCTCATCGCGGCCACGCCAAGCGGGCTCTGGGTGGGCCTCGACTCCCTCCTCTTCGGCTGGATCGGCCGGGGCCGGGCCGCCGAGTCGGAGGACGAGGATGACGACGACGAACCAAGTCCTCGGGGCCGAACCCGTTCCCGTTCCCAACGTCGCTGACCCTTTTTCTCATCCTTCGGAGCAAGGTCCATGACCGGTCATCTCACCGCCGAGCAGCGCGCCTTGGGTCAGCGAAACGCCCAGGTCGCCATGGGCTCGCCCCGCCGCGACTTCCTCAAGGCCGCCGCCGCCGTCCCGGCCGCGGGCGCCTTCTACTTCGGCTACGAACGGATGGGCGAGAAGCCCGCCGTCCGGGCCGCGATCATCGGCACGGGCGACGAAGGCTGCCAGGCCATGATCCGCTACCACAACCGGGCCTACATCGACTTCATCGGCGCCTGCGATATCCGGCCAAGTCAGGTCGAACGCGCGAAGAAGGAGTTCCTCGACCACAAGGACCCCGCCGATGGCAAGACCAACGACTATTCCAAGGCTGATGTCGACAAGATCCGCTGGTATCCCTCCTACAAAGAGATGATTGCCGACCCGGATGTCGAAGTGGTCGTCATCGCCTTGCCGCTCTTCCTCCACGCCCCCGTGGCGATCGAGGCCATGAAGGCCGGCAAGCATGTCTTTTGCGAAAAATTGATGGCCCATAACATTACCGAATGCAAGGAGATGATCCGGGTCGCCAAGGAGAACAATCGACTGCTGGCGATCGGCCACCAGCGGCACTACTCGGCGCTTTACGACAATGCCAACGCCCTGGTGCAGAGCGGCCAACTCGGCGACGTGCGTCACATCCGGGCCCTCTGGCACCGCAACAACGCCGTGCCGGTCGTGAAGAAGGACGCCAAGGGAAACCCGGTGAGGTCCGCCAACGGCGGTTGGGAATACGAAAAAGATGAAAAAGGAAACATTCTTTACTACGATAGTTGGCGCCGGACGATCGACCCCAAGGACGAGTCGGTGGACCTGGTGAAGACCCGCGTGATGGAGAAGGCCGAATACGGTTACGACAGCATCGACCAACTCATCCGCTGGCGTCTTTACAACAAGACGGGGGCCGGCCTGATGGCCGAGTTGGGCAGTCACCAGCTTGACGCCTGCTCGATCTTCCTGGGCAAGAAACACCCGAGGGCCGTGACGGGCGTGGGCGGGACCTTTTTTTACAAGGACGGTCGCGAGGTGGATGACCACGTCTTCACGATGTTCGAGTTTCCCGGCGAGCACCCGACCGACACCGTGGTGGTGACCTATTCGTCGATCAACACAAACTCGTTTGAGAATTATGGCGAGCAAATCTTGGGCTCGCGGGCGACCTTGATCGTGGAGGGGGAGAAGGACATCTACCTCTTCAAGGAGAAGGACCGCAACTTCGACAAGCCCGCCAACACGCCCGCGACGACGGCCGTGACGGTCGAGAGCAAGGGGGGCAAGCCGGTGATCGAGGCGAGCGCCACGTGGGGCGGCCCGGCGAGCGCCTCGGAGGCACAGGCCCTCGGCGCCCTGGCGACCAACAACGTCTCGCGCGGCTATCGCGAGGAACTTGAACACTTCGCGTTCTGCGTCCGGAACGGCGACCCGAGCGACTTCTACGCCGACCAGGGCAAGCCGTTCAAGCGCGGCGAGGTGTCGCTCATCCCGCGCTGCCACGGCGAAGTCGCGATGGCCGACGCGATCATCGCGTTGACCAGCAATCTCGCCATGAGGACGAACAAACGGATCGAGTTCGACGAGAAGTGGTTCGACTACAAGAGCGAAGAGGCCCCGGAGAAGTCCCTCGGCACGCTCGCCAAGAATGTCTGATATTCTATGAATAAACACATGAGGTGCGCTGCGAGACGCACCTCATGTCTTCCTCTCAGCGCGTGGCGATCACAAGGACGTTGGAGACGACCGAGACGGCCAGGAGGATGGCCAGGGTCATGATGATGGTGGTACGGCTGTTGATGTAGCCCGCGACCTCGCGCATTTGCGCGTCCGACATCTGCCCGCCGCCATCTTCGCCGTCGGCGTCGCCCTCGGCGAGTCCGGCGAGGTCGTCGGCCTTTTGCTGGGCGATCATGGGCGGGTCGCCTTGCTGGAGGCACTTCAGGTCGAGGATCAAGTCGGAAGGGCCGCGATAGCGGTCGTTGCGGTCCTTGGCCATCATCGTCTCGACGACTTCGCCCAGGCCGCTGGAGAGGCGTGTGTTCACATGATCGACGGGCGTGGGGACCACGTTCTTACCGATGTGCTTTTTCATCACTTCGGAAGGTGTTTCCCCATCGTACGGGACCCGGCCGGCGACCATGTGATAGAAGGTGGCCCCCAGGCTGTAGATGTCGGCCCGGATGTCGACGTCGACCTGGCCGCGGACCTGTTCGGGGCTGATGTAGTAGGGTGTGCCGATCGCCATACCGGCCTCGGACATGGCCTGCTGTTCGTCGGCGGTGAGGCGGGCCAGACCAAGGTCGGCCAGTTTCACATTGCCGTCCTTGGTGAGGATGATGTTCTCGGGCTTGATGTCACGGTGGATCAGGCCGCGCTCGTGGGCGTGTTTCAGGGCCTCCGCCACGGAGAGGATGATACGGAGGGCCTCGGGCTCGTCGTACACCTTGCCCGCGTCGAGTTCGTCCTTGATGTTCTTCCCTTCCACATACTCCATGACGAAGTAATAGTGGCCGTCGACCTCGCCCGCGTCGATCGCGTTGACGATGTTCGAGTGGGAGAGCTTGGCGGCGATCTTGGCCTCGCGCTGGAAGCGGCCGATGAAGTCCTTGTTTTGGGCCAGGCTGTCCAACAAGACCTTGATGGCGACGACGCGGTCCACGCTGGTTTGGCGGGCCTTGTAAACGACGCCCATCGACCCTTTCCCGAGCTTCTCCAGGTTGGTGTAGCCGGGGATGTTGAGGGTCCTGGGGGCCTCGTTGCCGATCTCTTTCACAAGGCGGCCCGCTTGACTGGGCGTGACCACTTTGGCGGCAACCATGATGTCGAGCAGGCCCCGGTTCTCGTCCTTGGTGCCGGCGAGCTTGGCCCGATGGGCCTTGCACGCCTCGATTTCCTGGGCGGTCGCCAGGCCCTTCTTGAGGATCGCCTTCTCCAACAGCGACTCGCTGAGCGCGGAGCTGCCGCGTTTGTCGGTCCCCGGAGCGCTCGCGGCCATCCTCGGCCCGGAGCTGTCCTTCGCTTGCGGCTGCGGTTGCG
>CALLYK010000510.1 GCA_937858365.1 uncultured Isosphaeraceae bacterium
CCGTTTCATCAAGGACCACTTTCGCAAGGATTGGAACGATCCGCTCCTCTACGACATCGTCCTGAACGGGTCCCGACTCACCATCGACGAAAGCGCCCAGATCGTGGTCGATACGCTCCTAAGAATGCGGTCCCGCTCCGAAGGCTGATCGATCACAAGAGGATCTTATTTCCCTTCAAGTATTGATTCTATGATCTTCAAAAGAAAATCGATCCACAAAGGAGAATCGCGGGGCCCGAACGAGTAGGGCAAGAGGATGAAGGGAGCGGCTTGGGCGGGTCCCTCGCAACTCGGGCGGCGATACACGGCCTGAGGCGAGTGTCCCGCACCCTGCTCAAAGACAAGGCAATGAAGGCCATAAGGCGATCAACGTCTCATAAAAAAAATATCGCACATTGCTATGAGAGGGTGGACTAGACGTCCTGCTTGCACAAAAACCCTGTCCTTTTGCCAAATCGTCGGGCGGTGTGTATCCTAGAAGGGGGCCGATGGGCCGCACCCTGTAGGTCCCTCGCTTGTCTCGGTCTCGCGACGGTCCTCTCCCCCGTCGGACCGGTGCCTCCGGCCTTGCCGATGGCCTACCCGAACTCCGTGGGGACGCACCTCGTATGGCCTTGATGCCCGATCGACCAATCGACCGAGGGGACTCGGACGCACCTCTTCCGGGTGTGATCGGGGCGAGTCCCTGCCTGCTCGACGTGGCGCGGACGACCCGTCGGGTCGCCGCCTCGCGGGCGTGTGTCCTTGTTGTTGGCGAGACGGGGACGGGGAAGGAGTTGATCGCGCGGGCGATCCATGACCTCAGCCCTCGCCGAAGCGGGCCGTACATTCGGGTCAACTGCGGGGCCTTGACCGAAGGCCTTTTGGAGTCCGAACTCTTTGGACACGTGAAAGGCTCATTCACAGGTGCTGTGGAGAACAGAACTGGACGTTTTGAGGCGGCCCATGCCGGTAGTATTTTCTTGGACGAGATCAACAGCACCTCGCCCAAGCTCCAGGTCAAGCTGTTGAGGGTCCTTCAGGAAGGGGAGTTCGAGCGCGTTGGTGACACCAAGACTATTAAGGTCGACACACGTTTCATCGCCGCGACCAATCGCGACCTGGTTGATGAATGCGAGACGGGCCGTTTTCGCGAGGACCTTTACTACCGGCTCAACGTGGTGCCGATCCACTTGCCGCCCTTGCGTGAGAGGCGGGAGGACGTGGCCCCGCTGGCCGACTTCTTCATGAAGCGCTACGCGGACCAGAACAGGCGAGAGGTTCGCCGCATCCATCCCCAGGCCCTGAAGTTGTTGGAGGTCTATCACTGGCCAGGTAACGTCCGTGAGTTGCAAAACTATATTGAAAGGGCCGTTGTGTTGGGGGATGGGCCGGAGCTGCTCGCCGAGCACTTTCCGCCTCAGCTTCGAGGCGAGCCCCCGCCCCGACCGATCCGGGCGGCCAAGCTAGGCGACCTGGCCACACTGACTACCGAGTTGGTGCGTCAAGGGATTCGCAACGGCGGTCCTAACCCGACTGACCTGAAGAGGCAGGTTGTCGGTCCGGTGGAACGTGAATTGATCACGCAAGTCTTGGCGGCTTGCGATCGGGTCCAAATCACCGCGGCGGCCCGCCTGGGCATGAATCGCAACACTTTACATAAGAAAATACAAGAATATCAAATCGACGGCCCCGGCCCGATCGTGGGGGGGACCGGTGACGACTCGGACGTTGACGACTGACCGAAAATGCCCTATTGGTCTGGACGAGGGGCCTGGCGACCGGTATCGTTTCCAGCCTTCCGCGCGACCCCCTCATGCGTTAAAGGTTAGGGCGACGACAGGAGGTTGTCCATGTCCGAGGTGGCGATCAGCCGCGCGTGTTCGCGTGCTCAGCGAGGCCCGGGTCTCCGCAAGAAGCAGTCCGGCCTTGCGAATCGTCCCTCGCCAACGGCCCGCTGGAACGGTCCCGCCGGATGGCGATGGATTGATGGTCATTGGTCATCTCAGGTTGATCTTCCGATCTCTCAATGGGTGGGGCCCCACGTCGGTCGGGGCTTACCGGGCTTGACCATCCAATCCGTCGACCGGTGGTCGGTACGTCCCAGTGGCGTCGGTATCACGTTGGATGGTCAACGGCCGTCACCGATCCCGGTTGCTTGGGGCATGTCGGTCACGTTCGGTCCCGGTGATCAACCGACCTTGACCATGCACAGCGGCGAGCGGGGAAGACTGATCGTCATGCGCGGCCACGAGGCCAATGGCCGTTCCATCGTTTTCCAAGGGGAAATCGAGCAAGGGCCTCGCCTCGGGGGTCTTCTGAAAGTGACGATCGAACGCGCCAGTCCTTCTCGATTTCGAATCATCAGCAAGATTGTCCAGCAGTCATCTCATGTGGTCCTCTTTCATTACGAGGCCCGCAAGAAGGACTGAGCCGGCTTGGCGGTATCGGATGACACGCGTGTTCGGGAAGAAGTCCGACGTGTGCGCGTAGGCGCTTAAGGATGGTAATGGCGAGCAACCGGTGTGGCTTACTCATGCCTTCATCCTTATTGTTGACGGCCCATGATCGAGGGGCCTAGACTGGTACGATCTCAATCGTATTTCAGCGAAACATGAGCATCCTTCGTGGAGGCCGAGGATTGTCCGGCAAACCTTGGGGTGGGCGTTTTGGCTCGGCCACCGATCGTCGCGTCGAAGAGTTCACGGAGTCGATCTCGTTTGACCGCCGCCTCTACGCCCATGACGTTCGAGGCTCGATCGCGCACGCGGAGATGCTGGCGGCCGTGGGGTTGATCTCTTCGGACGAATGCGGCCAAATCATCGTGGCCCTCAAGGACATTGAGGCGGAGATTGACTCAGGGGCCTTCGAGTTCTCGATTGACAAGGAAGATGTGCACATGCACATAGAATCCGCCTTGATCGAGCGCCTTGGAGACGTCGGCCGGAAGCTGCACACGGGGCGGAGTCGGAACGACCAGGTCGCCACCGACCTCAAGCTCTGGACGCGAGACGCGATCGACGCGGTCGTCGCGAAAGTGATGGCCCTGCAGAGGGCCTTTGTGGGCCTCGCGGAGCGGCATCGCGACCTCGTCTTGCCCGGTTACACGCACATGCAGCGGGCCCAGCCGGTGCTCGCGGCCCATTACGCCTTGGCTTATGTCGAGAAGTTGGAAAGGGACCGTTCACGCCTGGCCGACTGTCGCCGTCGTCTCAACGTGTCGCCCCTGGGCGCGGCCGCATTGGCGGGTACGACGCTGCCGATTGATCGTGACCTGACGGCCAAGGCCCTTGGCTTCGACGGTGTTGCATCCAATAGTCTGGATATTTCTAGTGACCGCGATTTCGTGCTGGAGACGGTCTTCGCGCTAACGTTGATCGCGGAGCACCTCGGCGGCTGGGCCGAAGAGTGGGTCCTTTGGAGCACTCAGGAGTTCGGCATTCTCGCCCTCCCGGACGCCGTCTGCACCGGCAGCAGCATCATGCCTCAAAAAAAGAACCCTGACGTATGCGAACTCATTCGAGGTAAGACAGCGCGTGTAATCGGTTCCTTGACCGGCCTTCTGGTCCTGGTCAAGGGGCTACCTTTGGCCTACAACCGCGACTTGCAAGAGGACAAATCGCCCCTCTTCGACGCGGTCGATACTGTGAGTGCCTGTCTCGACCTGGCCGTGGTGGTGGTCTCGGGGGCGTCGCT
>CALLYK010000511.1 GCA_937858365.1 uncultured Isosphaeraceae bacterium
CACATAGATCTCGAAGCCCATCACGTGCACCTGCGGGCCGCGGGCCACGATCTCCAGCCCTTGCGGCCCGGCGCTGGCGGAGACGAAGCGCCGCTGGAAACGGAAGATGCGCAGGAAGTCCACGAAGTCGGACTTGATGAAGCGCAGGCCGCCCATGTAGGCCAGCTCTTCTTCGCTGAAGGACAGGCTGCACAGGTGGTCGAGCTGTTCGTTGACTTCGGCGATCTTGGCCAGGAGGAAGAAGTCCTTAAGATTGCTGAGGCTGACGGAGTGGGCGTTGGCGCGGATTTCGGCCTCTCGGGCGCGGAGGGCCTGATCGGTGGCACCGGCCTCCTCCAGTTGCTTGATCAAGCGGGACCGGACCGAGCGCGCCTCGCGGGCGACGAGGTCGGAGGGCAGGTCGAACTTGACGCGCTGGTGGAGTTGCTCCAGGACCGACTGACGGATCGCCTGGCGCTGGTTGAACTCGAAGCGTCGCGCAAGGACCCTACGGAGGGCCTCGCGGTATTCCTCTTCGGTTGAGAAGCCCATGGAGTCGAGGAACTCTTCATCGAAAGCGGGGAGGCGGTATTCTTTGAGGTCCAGGACGTGGAAGTGGACGTTGATCGACTTGCCACGGAGGGCGGCGTCGGCGGCCCCTTCGCTGATGTGGCCGACGGCCGTCCGGTGATCGCCCGGCTTGGCGCCAACGAGCGCTTTGTCGACGTTGGGGACGACGCCGTCGGGGATCCGGAGGTCTTTGGACACCCGGAAGGAAGTCTCGTGGAAGGTCTGGACCTGGACCCCTTCGTATTCGAGCATGACGTTGGCGGTGATCTGGTCGCCAACCTCGGCGGTGCCTTCGAGTTTGGGGACGATCTGGGCGTCTCGTTCCAGGACGGCCTGGTGTTGCTTGTCCACGTCGGCTTCGGTGACGGCCCGCACGGGTCGTTTGACGACGAGTCCCTTGTAGTCGGGCAACTCGAACTCGGGCTGGACCTCGATGTCGAGTTCGTAAACGAGTGGGCCGTACTCGGGGAGTTCAAGGGCCTCGACGTCGAGGTCGGGCTGGCTGATCGCCTTGAGCTTGTGGTCCGCTTCGAGTTGTTCCATGCTGGCCATGACGAGTTGGGCCTTGACCTTCTCGGACACTTCCTTGCGGAAGCGGCGCCCGACCAGCTTCTTGGGGGCGCGGCCGACGCGGAAACCCGGCACCGACGCCTCGCGACGCAGTTCTTTGAGGGCGTCCTCGAATTGGAACTCGATGTCCTCGCGGATGATGGTGATCTTGATGTGCTTCTTACAAGGCGCGGTGTCGGTGATTTCGACGCCGAGGTTGAGCTTGCGCTTTTCTTTCTCTTCTTTGCCCATTTCGGCGTCGGGCGCGTTTTCGGCTGTCGTTTCGGGCGTTTCCACCTTCTCCTCGGTGTCCATCGGCGGTGATCCTCACTGCGGGCCCCGACGACGATCGGCCGCCTTGCCTCGCGCCCGCGCCGCCGAACCGCCCTGGATTGGACCCACCCAGACCGTTTGAGGAGGGGTGGCAGTCCAAAGAAAAGGAGAGAAAAATGGAGCGGGAGATGGGATTTGAACCCACGACAACCACGTTGGCAACGTGGTGCTCTACCCCTGAGCTACTCCCGCCAGGGACCGCGAGTCGGTGGGCGACGCGCGGCGAGACTCGCCGAGGAAGACCTCGAACGAGGAAAGACCCAGTGTATCGCCCTGGGTCTCGCGCTTTCAAGGAGTCTGTGCCGGAAAAAACGCGACCGGGTCGAAGAGAGCGGGCCTCGCTCAGCGAGGCACGGGGGGCGGCTGGGGCGCGTTGTCGGGTAAGACGAGGGGCGGAGCGGGCGGATTCGAGGAGGGTCGAGCGGGGGGCTCGCCGAGCTCGAGCGCGGGGCCGAAGGCGACGCCGTCTTCCCGCAGTGGGAGTGGGACCGGCGGAATTTCAGTCGGCGTCGGCGGTGCTTCTTGGAGAGACCGGGCCAGTCCCTCCCAACGAGACAAGGCGGATTCCACGCGCGCCAGGCGTTCCCGCAGGGCCTGACGCTCGGCGGTCAGGGCCGCGATGGACTTGGTGACGCGCTCGCGGCCTTGCCGCACGAACTCGTCCACGTCGTTCATCGGGTCCGTCGGCTTGGTCGACGTTGTCTCGACGAGAAGAGGGGGTCCCGTGTCGCGCCTTCTCGTGTCTTCGACGCCCGGCGCCTTGGTATCGGGAAGGGGTGGGTCCTCAAGGGTGGGGAGGGCCGCTTCCAACCTGGGACGGGTCGAGTCGCGGGGTGGGGCGTCTTTCGCGCTGTTGTCGTTGGATTTGGTGGGAGACTGAAGGGCCCAAGCGCCCGTGATCGTCATGGACCCCCCAACGATCACTGCACTCGCCAGGGCGTACGCTCGCATGTTCATGGCTGACGTGCTCCATGCGCGGCCAATTGTCGATCCATCGCGATTCGCGACCACCGTGATCTCGTCGAAACTGGACCGCCCGACGCGCGACGAGTAGCCTAGCCTCAAACACCTGCCAAGACGAGACGAATCCGAAGGGCCCTCCCCATGAGAAGACGGGAATTCGTACGAGCCAACCTGGCAGCCGGCGCGCTGACCGGCGCGATGCGACATGGTATTGGAGAGACGACGCGGGAACGAGTCCCCATCGGGTTCTTCGGCGCGACACACTCGCACGCGCCCGACAAGATCAAACTCGCGATGACCTCGCCCGATTGGGAGTTCGTCGGCGTTTGCGACCCCACTGATGTGGGTCGGTCGGTGTGCCGAAAGCTGGGGGCACGGATCATCGACGAGTCCGAGCTTCTGAGCAAGTCGGTCGTCGTGGCGGTTGAGTCTGAGGTCCGCGACCATGCCCGGCAAGCCTTGCTCGCCCTGGGAGCGGGCAAGCACGTGCATGTCGAGAAGCCGCCGGCAAGCCGCCTGGCAGACCTGGACAGCATGATCGCGGCGGCCCGCGCGAAGAGGGTTTTTCTCCAAACGGGTTACATGTGGCGTCATCATCCAGGGTTCCTGGCCATCTTCGAGGCCGTGGCTCAGGGATGGCTGGGCGACCCGTACATGGTCAACGGGCTTATCGGCAATTCCCTCGCGAAAGAGCGTCGCCCTGATTGGGCCGAGTTCGGCGGGGGCTCGATGTTCGAATTGGGCTCGCACCTGATCGACGCCGTCGTGAGGCTCTTGGGCAAGCCGAGCAAGGTGACGCCTTTTCTGGGGCACCATGGGCGCTTTGAGGACACGCTCAAGGACAACAACGTGGCCGTCTTCGAGTACCCGCGCGCGACGGCCCTGGTGGTGAACACGGCCCTTCAGGCGACGAGTGGCCCGCAACGGTACTTCGAGGTCCTCGGCACGAACGGCCTAGCCAGGTTGCGGCCAATCGAGCCCCCGACTCTCGAGATCGACTTGGCACAAGCCGCGGGCCCTTACGCGAAGGGCCTTCAGAGGGTGGACTTGCCGAACTATCACAGGTACGTGGCCGACTTCGCGGAATTGGCTGCGGCCGTACGCGGCCAGAGGCCCCTCTCCACGAGTCTCGATCACGAGCGGACCGTCATGGAAACGCTCCTGCAAGCGAGCGGCATGTCTTAGCGGCATGTCTTAGAGGAAGGGTCGCTAGCGCCCTTTCTCCTGAAAAAGTCGCCTCGCTGTGGCCTACGGGACGACGATTCGAGGCTCCTCCTTGACGAACAGTCGAATTGCGGCCGCCGATGGACCTTGAGGCCAAGGTCCCTCCGGTCTGACACGTCGGTCTTTCCCTTTGTCCGCATCCAGCCCGTTTCCTCAAGACGGCTGGGAGAAGATCGAAGGCGGAGGCGATCTTCGGTTCCGAGCTTGGATCCATGGGGGCAGGTCTCGACCCGTGTTGTCTCCGCGAAGGGACGGCCGCCGTCGCGACGATCGCGAGGACCTTCCGGAATAAGCGTGAGCACTCGTGCCCGCGGATAGACGCATCTTCGGATCGTTGCGCTGTCCCAGACGCACCCAGGCCGCTCGTAGGCCCGTGTACACGGCGCAGGAAACGATCAGGTAGATGGAATTGACGACCGACAACGCGCCTGCCGAGCCGAGTTCCATCGTCCCGTAGGATTGCTCCTCAAGGATGGTCCCTGGATCTGTCGTTGCCGAGGAGGACAGGTCGTCGGGGCCCGAGACGCGGTCGTGGTCCGTCGATCGGAGGGCCAGGAGCGGAGACCGAGCACTCCCCGCCGCGAACCAGACCCAGTCGCTCCCGAGGGCCGGGGTCGAGGTCGAGCGATTGGCGATGTCCAGCGACATCGTCGTCGAGCGCGCGAGGTCGCCGACCAGAAAACGCTCAAGGGGCGTTTGGCCGGCCCAATCCGTGTTCGCATCCATGTTCTGGGGACTTTCGTTCCCTTCCAGCATGTCCCACGGCTCGCTGGTGTCCGGACTGTTGGAAACGACCTGGATGATGGCCACGGTCGCCAGGTCCGTCTCGTGGAAGGGGATGATGTCGGAGACCTGGGCCTGACCGACCTGGACCAGGTTGATCGCCAGCGCTCCCAGGAAATCCGATGAGGGCGGGGTCGTCACCTGAAGGGCGCTGGAGATGGCCAACGCGGCGAAACTCGATTGCCCCGTCAGAAAAGCGAACGTGACTGAGCTCACGACGGACGTGGCGAAAGCGAACTGCTGTCCGACTGAGAGGCGGCCCTCGTCGGCACCGTTGTTCGAGGTCGCGGAGTAGGTCGCCACCGCAGCCAGACCGTTGGCCCCTATCGTTTGAGAGGCGTAAGTCGGGGCGGTGAGGGAGAACATCAACGGGATTGCCTGTCTGAGGCCCTCCGCTCCCAGGAACAACTGGATCTGGCCGGCGTTGGAGCCCGAGACGACCAGGTCGGTGAGATGCACCGGCCCGTCGATCCGGATGGACCTCGCGAGGATCGGGCCATCGGCGCCGCCGAGGATCAGTGAGATGAGGGAGTCATCGTGGTGGGCGACGACGAGGTCGTCGAACCCATCCTTGTTGAAGTCGCCCATGACGGCCGCGATGGGGTCGATGCCTCCGGACGGGACCACGCCCGGGTGGGAATTGTAGGAGAGGAAGTTGGGATAGTAGGTGAGGTCGTTGGACCCCGAGTTGACGACGATGACACCCAGCTCGGACGTGTTGTTGAACCTGCCGACGAAGGCCCGAATCGGTGCCATGCCTGTGGCCTCGGTCGGCGGGGACCGATCGTCGAAGAAACCTCCGCCGAGTCCGAGCAGAAGGGTCACCGAGTCGCTTCCTTCGTTGACACAGAGGACGTCAGGCGTGCCGTCGCCGTTCAGGTCCACGACCGTGGTAGCCACGGGCCGCTCGCCGACTTGAAGCCGTGGGCCCGGCTTGAGGTCCCAGGTCGGCCCGGTCCCCTGACCGAGCAAGATGCTCACATCGTTCGAGCCCGTGTTCGTGACGACCAAGTCGGGCGCGCCGTCCTTGTTCAGGTCGGCGACGGTGAGTCCCTCCGGCGCGGTGCCGGTGAAATAGCGGCGCGGCGCGGCGAAGCGTCCCCCGCCGAGACCCACATAGACAAGGACACTGTTGCCGCCGCGGTTGACGACGATGAGGTCTGGGACCTTGTCCGCGTTGAGGTCGGCGATGATGATCGGCCCCGGGGCGAGGAGGCCGTCCTGGCGGCCTTGAAGAAAGCTCTCGTTCGTCTTGCTGATTTGGACCGAGAGCAAGTCCTTGGACGTGTCGGTGAGGACGACGTCCACCAGGCCGTCGCCGGTGAGGTCGCCGACGGCGATGCTGACGGACCGATCGGCGCGTTGATAGGGGAGGAACGTGCCATCCCCCTTGCCGAGCAGGATCAGCAGGTCACCGGCGGCATTGGTGACAAGGAGGTCGGGTACGCCGTCGCCGTTCACGTCGCGCGCGGCGAGCCCGCTTGGCCGGTTGCCGGCGTCCACTCTGGGCATCGTGATGAACCCGCCCCGCCCGTCGTTGAGGAAGACGGACACGTCCGAGGTGCCTTCGTTAAGGACGACGAGGTCGAGGCGGCCATCATGATTCACGTCGATCGGTACGGCGCGCGTGGGGGCGAGGCCCGTCGTGTACGTCGTCGCGAGTGATGGGTCGGCGATGCTTCCGTCCAGGGCCCCTTTCAAGAGTGAGATTCGATTCGAACCTCGTTGGACAGAGACGATGTCGGTCAGTCCCGACGTCCCGAAAACGCCGGTCACGACCCCCATGGGTTCGTCAGGGCTGTGCCGAACCGGGCGTTCCCCATCGCCACTGATTTCAGCGAGGCCGATCCCGCCGGCCAGCCGCTCCTCCGTGGCGAACGTGTGATTGGGGAGTTGATGATAGACGCTAATGTCGCCCGAGTATGCGTTGGAAATGACCAGGTCGAACAGATGGTCGTGGTTGAGGTCCGTCAAGGTGAGGTCCGTCGGCCCGAAGCCCACCGCGAGCGGGGGCCCGCTGAGTTCGAGGTGTCCGTCCTCCTCGAGTTGGAGGAGGATCGCCTGATTGAGTCCACGGTCGAGCACGACGACGTGGACATCACCGTCGCGATCCATCTCGCCTGCGGTCAAGTGGACCGGCAGGACCGCGCCCGGAATGACGTCGACGTCGAACCTCATGGCCCCATTCGTCGTTCGCCGCAAGCTCCAAACGCGAGGTCGCCCCGCTTCCAGCGCCAGCAGGACTGGTCCTGACATCGACTCGGCCACCACGATGTCGCGGAAGGACACACCGGCCGGGCCGATGTCCTTCGGTGCTCCGAACTCCCCAGGAGAGACTTTGCGACCAAGGCGCAACAGGACATGGCCCTGGGCGTCAACGTTGAAGACGTCGACCGCGCCGTCACCGTCCCAATCGGTCACGACCGGCTCCGGGGCCGCCGTGTGCGCCGTGTGTTCCGGTGCCAGGACGGACCCCCGACCATCGCCCAGGAGGACCTCCACCCGGCCACCGAAATGGCTGATGGCCATGTCCAGGTTGCCGTCGTTGTTGAAGTCGGCGAACGTGGTCCCATCAGGGGAGATCTTGTCCGCCAACACTCTCACGTCACTCACCGAGCCATCGAGGTTGACGCGGAACGTGTAGACCCGGTCCTCGTACTTGTTGGCGAAAACGATGTCCTCGCCCGATCGTCCATCCAATCGGGCCGAGGAAAGGAACGCGAGCCCTGTTCCGACGTGGACCAAGACCGAATTCGCGTAATCTCCACGAGGGTTGTTCAGCCAGAAGGCGATGACACCGAGTCGGTCGTCGTACGATGCGATGTCGGGCAAGCCATCGCCGTTGAGGTCGGCCCGAAGCGCGGATTCGGGCGCCGCTATGGGCGATACCGAGGGATACGCGGCGAACCCTCCTTGGGGAAGTCCCAACAAGGGGATGAATCGCCCCGCGCTACGGTCGGCGACGACGAGGTCGATGATCGAGTCGGAATCGAAGGTCGCGGCCGTGAGGCCGGTTGGCTCAATGCCGACGAGGATTTGACGCACGACCCCGAACCTGCCGTCGCCGCTGTTGTAAAGGACGGAAATCGTGCCGTCTCCCGAATTGACGAGGGCGACGTCCGGGGCGCCATCGGAATTGAAATCGGCGACGACCGGAGACCGCGGGGACCTGCCGACAGGCAGTCGGTAAGGCGTTTGAAAGGTCCCATCTCCCAGGCCCAGCAGGACCCAAACGTCATTGGACCCCGCGCAGGTGGCGACCAGGTCGAGCCGGCCGTCCCGGTTCAGGTCGGTGACCACGACACCGGACGGTCCCAGGCCGATTGGAATGCTAAGGCCGTCGTCGAACGTGCCGTCTCCTTGGCCCATGCGGACGATGACCCTGTCCGAGGAGCGGTCGGCCACGGTCAAGTCGGGCTTACCGTCGGCGTTGAAGTCGGCGGCCACCATCGGCGTCGCGGTGGAAGTCACAGTCACCGACCTCGGGTCTCCCCACGTGCCCGGACCAGTCCCGAGCATCACCGTGACACTGTTCGAGAGGTAGTTCCCGGCGGCGATGTCGGGCCGGCCGTCGCGGTCGAGGTCGGCGACCACGACCCGATAAGGCGCCACCCCTGCCGGAAGGCGAATTTCGGGCCCAAAGGTGCCGTCCCCGCGCCCCGCGAGGAACGAAAGGTCGTTGGAGCCTGCGTTGCCGACCAGTAGGTCGAGCCGGCCGTCCCCGTTGAGGTCGGTGAGCACGGAGGGGTAGGGCGCCTCACCCACACCGAACCCTCCGGCTGACGCGAATGATCCGTCCCCCTGGCCACGGAGTACGGAGACCAGGCCCGAGTCGTAGTCCGAGACCGCGAGGTCAAGGACATGGTCGCCGTCGAGGTCGCCCGCGACGACCCACCATGGTCCCTCTCCGGCGGGGAAGCTCGTCGCCGCATCGAAGGCCCGACCGGGTCTACTCAGGACCACCGAGACGTCGTCCGTGAAGGTGTTGGCGGTGACGATGTCGAGTAGGCCATCCCCATTGAGGTCCCTCAAGACGACCCCGGATGGGCCGCCGCCCACCGCGATCAAGCGCTGCGGGTCGAAGCTGCCGTTTCCTCTCCCGTAGAAGACCGAGACGTCATTGGAGTCGTAGTTCGCCGCGACGAGGTCGATGTGACCATCGCCGTCGAGGTCCGCGGCCGAGATGATGTCGGGGCTGACGTGGCATACGAGGACCGGACCAGGAGCGAAGGTGCCGTCGCCCCGGCCGATCAGGACCGACACCGTGTTGCCGATGTAGTTGGCGACCGCGAGGTCGGGGGCGCCGTCCTCATTGAGGTCGGTGATCGTGACGTCGTAGGGGCCGGTCTCCGTGGGGAAGCTCATCGCTTCGCGGTAGGTCCCATCGCCGCGTCCCGGGAGCACGAGCACGGTGTTGGTCGTCTCGCCGCAGACGACCAGGTCCGGCACACCGTCACCATTCAGGTCGGCCGCGGCCATGGCGGGGTTGGAGGTGGGCCGGACCTCTTGGGACGGGTGGAGGAACGTGCCTTCAGCGTTTCCGAGGACCACCGAGACCGTCGACGAGATGAAGTCCACCGTGGCGACGTCCGGCCGACCGTCGCGATTGAAGTCGGAGACCGTGAGCGAGTTGCAACCCAGACCGACGGGAAGGCGCGGCAAGGTCGCGAAGCCCCCATCGCCCTTGCCGGCGAAGACGCTCACGTCTCGATTGTAGTTGCTCGTGAGCAGGTCCAGGGCATTGTCCCCGACGGCGTCGACCACTACGAGCGTGTACGGTGTGGTCCCTGTGCGGAGCGTAGCCGATAAGGTAAAGCCGGACGGACGGTTGAGAAAGACCATCACCGTGTCGTCGCCCGCGTTCGCCGCGGCGACGTCGATGCGCCCATCTCCATTGAAATCACCGACGACCACTGACATGCAATCCTCACCGATCGCCAAACTCGTCGTTTGGACGAACGAGCCGTCGCCGTTCCCTCGAAAAAACGTCAAGCGTCGCGCTTTGGTCTCCGCGCAGGCCAGATCGATCCGGCCATCGCCGTCGAAGTCCGCGGCGGCCAAGCCGCCGGCCCCTCCCAGAGCGGGCAAGACCGTCGTCCTGAGAAACGAGCCATCACCCATGTTCTTCAGGATGACGACGTTCCCCTCCTTGGAGTTGGCGACGGCCAGGTCCACGGCACCGTCGCCGTCGAAGTCGGCCGCGACCAGGTTCACCGGCCCGCCCCCGCTCGCGACCCGTTCCTCGGGTCGGAACGTGCCATCGCCGTTGTTCAGAAGCACGGAAACATCGTCGCTGCTCGTATTGGCGGTCGCCAAGTCGATCGCGCCGTCGCCGTCGAAGTCGGCCGCGATGAGGCCCTCGGGTTTGAGGCCGACGTCGCACTCGACCGGCGCCTGGAACGTGCCGTCGCCGAGGCCGAACTGGATCACGACCTGGCCAAAGTAGTAGTCGGCGAACACGAGGTCGGGACAGCCATCCCTGTTCAGGTCGGCGTTGGTGATCGCCTCGGAGCCGTCGCTACCGAAGATGGGCACGAGGGGACGGCTCGCGTCATGGAAGATCGTCGTGAGCCGGTAGGTCCCGGCCCCTTGAAGTCCTTCCACGGCGAGCTGGTAGTCCCCGGGTGTCAGATGCAGGTCGATCCGATCGTCACCGTTGGTCGGCGAGGTCGCTTCGCTCAGGGTGAGGAGTCCGCCGTTCGCGTCGAGGAGCGAAAGCCGTGTGGACAATCCCGTCTCGGCATGAACACCCGCGGTGAGCCGACCATTCGAGCCCACGTTGAGCCGATACACGTCGCGCGCGTTGGGCAGCGCCAAGGCCCCCGTTTTCACATCCGGGGCGCCGACGCTCAGGTCGCCGACGATGAAGGGGGCCGCGTCGAGGCAGAGGCGCCCTTCGAGCGCTTCGAGACGTGGCCTGACACTCCCTTTAACTCGCTCTGTCCCTGGCCGTCGAGCTCTCATGGCGCAGTGCCCCCGTGGGCCGGCCCACGCGGGTAATGCACATCGAGGTTCGCGATCGCGCGGGCCCCGCGAATCGGCGAGAGGGCCACGTCCCTGCGAACCGTGTCCACCCAAAAGGCGGACCTCTCGGCCGCTGGCAGGGCGTCGTGCGCCTTGCGGAGCAAGTCGATGGCCGTCACGCGATACTCCTCGGCCGCGTTGAGATCACGCTGGGTACGCGCCGGGTCGGTTTCGAGGGCCGAGGCAGCGAGGGCGAAGATGCGCGCGGCATGGTAAATCAATGGGGCCTCGGGATGTCCGGTTCGGAGCGACTCCCTCGCGTCGGCGACCGCCCGGACCGGCTCGTGAAGTTGAATGGACGCCAGGGCCCGACCTCGGAGGGCGTCAATATTGCCTGGTTCGACGTTCAAGACGGCGTCGAAGTCGCGATGGGCCAGCATAGGTGCCTCGGCGAAGAGATAGGCCCAGCCTCGATTGGCCAGAAGGCCCGGAGTCTGGCGACCGGCGAGGTAGGCCGCGGTGTAGTCGGCGATCGCACGGTCGTAGGCGCCGAGGCGCGCCAAGGCCAAGCCCCTGGCCTCGCGCAGGGTCGGCGAGGCGGGACTCGCTGCGAGGCAAACGTCAAACGCGCGAACGGCCTCGCCGAACCGGTCCAAGGCAAGAAGCAAGGCGCCACGCAGACGCTCCGCTTCCGGCCATTTCGGTCGGACTTCAAGGGCCCGATCGCACTCGGCCAAGGCTTCCTCAAGTCGACCGACATGACGCAGGATACGACCTCGCTCCAGAAAGTCGTCACCGCGACGAGGGTCGTCGTCGGCCGACAGCGCGATCGCCTGACCCAGCTCGTGAAGGGCCTCGTCCGAATCGTGGAGGCGGGTCAGGACGCGGGCCCTGGCTCGATGTAAGACGGCCTGACTCGGCGTCCGCTCCAGGGCCGACGCGAGCGTCGCCAGGGCCTTCTCCATGCGACCCAAGTTCTCTTGCGCCTGGGCCAGGTTGATGTAGGCCTGGAATTGCTCCGGCTCGAGCGCGACCGCCGTTTCCAGGTCGGCCACGGCCTCGACGTTCCGGCCGGCGCGGACCCGCATCACACCGCGATTGACCAACAGCACATAACGCTCTTGGTCGTTGAGACCCAATTCCTCGGCCCTGTGGAAATCGATCTCGGCCAACTCGAAGGAACCCATCTCGCCCTCGGCGAAGCCCTTCAGGAGGTACGTCCAGATGAACGCGGGGCGCCGCGATTGGCAAGCGATGAAGGCTGCCTGGGCCTCGGCGGGCCGATGGGCCTTGAGGTTGCAAACACCCAGAAGGTACTGGGCCCAAAAATGGTCGGGCTGCGCGACCAGTGCGCGCTGGAAGGCGGCCGTCGCGTGGTCGATGTCTTGCTGCAACAACGCGAGTTCGCCTTTGAGGACGTTGTCGATCGCGGAGACATCGGAAGTCCCCGCCGACGTGGCGAGCCGTCGTTCCTCCGCCGCGCGCTCCTTGTCGCCAAGTTGTTCAAGGTAGGTCGCCCGGTAATGGTGGAATGCAGGAGTGGGCGGACGAAACTGGACCGCCCGGTCGAGGATGCGTAGGGCCGCCACAACTTCGCTCCCTGCTGGACCCGCGCCCGGCTGTCGGGCGACCACATGGGCGAGCATCAACGTGAGTTCGTAACAGTGCGACGTGATCTCCGCGACCTCGGCCTCATCGAAACCCATCCTCGAGAGGGCCACCTTTGACGTGCCCCCGCCCGTGGGGTCGAACAGAGCGAGGGCCTTGAGGGCCGACAATCGGCCGGCTTCCAGGCAGGCTTCTCGAGCCAGACCCGTGAACTGGGATTCGTAGAAAACGGTCTCGTCATAGTATGTTTGAAACGCCCTGAGTTTGGCTTGGGAGGCGGCCCGGCACTCTTGCTCAGCGATCGATCGATCGGTTCGGGCGAGCAGTCCTTCCACGTCGATTCGTTCCGCCTCAAGTCCCGACCCCGTGTTACAAAGCACCAGGGCCCCGCTCAAGTGTCCGCGCGCCGATACCCAATCGCCCCGCCGAATCGCCTCCCTTCCCAGGACGAGGAGCCCGTGGCACTCTCGCCGGGCGTTCTCCAGACGGGTCCGCACCACCAATGCCTGACGGGCGACGTCCGCGCGATGCCATCCCCAGGCCCCGAACGTGCCCAGCACGGTCAGGAGGCTGACGCAGACCAAGGCGGCGGTGGACGGTCGCCTCCGTACCCACTTCAACGCGAGCTCCCATCGCGGTGTGCGTCGGCCCTTGATGGGCTGATCATCCAGATAGAGCTCGAGGTCGTCCGCGAGGGCCTTGGCCGACGCGTAACGCTTGGCCGGTTCCTTTTCCAGGCACTTGAGGCAAATCGTCTCGAGGTCGCGCGAGGTCCCGGGTTGGAGTCGTCTGGGAGGGACAGGGTCGGCGTTCTTGACCAGGTCCAAAGTGCCCAGGACAGTGGGCGCCACGAAGGGGGGCCTCCCCGTCAGGAGTTCGTACAGATTGGCCCCTAGGGCGTAGATGTCCGCGGCCGGACCCACGTCTTTCGCCTTGCCCACAGCCTGCTCGGGCGCCATGTAGTTGGGCGAACCCAAGACCGATTCGGTCTTCGTCAGGCCCAGGTCCCGTTCGAGCGTCTTTGCGAGGCCGAAGTCGGTGATCTTGGGGACACCCTCATCGGTGATGAGTACGTTGGCGGGCTTCAAATCGCGATGGACGATCCCCAGTCGATGGGCCTCAGCGACCCCCTGGGCCAGGTCGGCGATGAGCCGCGCCGCAGAGCGCGGCGGCCAGGGCGTCCCGTCGAGCCGCGCCGCGAGACTTCCCCCTTCGACGTATTCGAGCTCGACATAGAGCCGATCTTCCCAGTCGCCCATCGCGTAGATTTGAACGACGTTGGGATGCCGCAGCTTCGCGACCGTCTCGGCTTCGGCCAGGAAGCGGTCCACGGCGTCGGGACCGGCGTAGTCACCCGCCAGGATCATCTTGAGGGCAACAACGCGGTTCAAGCGCACCTGTCGCGCTTTGAAGACGACCCCCATCCCGCCTCGACCCAACTCGCTCAAGACCTCATACCCGGGGACTTCCGGGTAACGCGATCGACGGGCCTTGATGGGGCTAGGAACGAGGAAGCGCGGGTCGGTTCGTGAGTGGAACGAGTCGCCGGACCCTGGGCCGGATGGCGAGGAAACGAACTGCCCGAGGTCCGGATAGAAATCGGATGGCGCGTCCGGAGGGCCCAGGGAGCCGACATCGAACGCCTGAGCAAGACCGTCGCCCTCGCCGTTGGGGACGTCGGTTTGACTCGCCCTGCCTCCCTCGAACAGATCAAGCCATACGGACTTTCTCCCCTCGCCGCTCGATCCGTGGGTCGTGTCGCATGGGTCCTCTTCCAACGAGCCGAGGGACCAGTCCGCGCAGGGGCCGCGATGCGTTCGGGCCTCATCTGTCGAGTACGCGGAACGAGACGGTCCTTCCGGCACGTTGTGACGTGGTTCGTCCAACGACATGCTCGGGCTACCTTTATCGACACGTCACGGCGTTCCTCGAAGCGAGTCCCGCCCTAATCAAAACCTAGTTCATCAGCGAACGAGGGTCCGTGAAACGTGCGCCGAGGCGACCAAAGCGATATCTGGAAACCGGATGCGAAATCCACCCTCAACGTGCGATATGACCTCGAGCGAAGCGAGGGCTCGGCGTGACGCTTCGACTGCTATCTCAGGTCATCGCCGAAGCGGTCTCGTCGGACCTGGCGAAGTGTTGAAGATGGAATGACGACGCCCCGCTTTGGTTTGCTCTTGCCGATCAGTAGTCTCCCGAGCCGATCACCTCACCCCCCGAGCGCGTGACGAGCGCCTGCCAGACCCCGGCCCTGGGGACGTTCTCGAACCCATCCACGGCGTTGAGCATTCCGGCGGGGTGGAGGGTCACGGGGTCGAGGGGCCAACTCTCGATGGTGTCTTTGACGAAGCGCGCCGACCCATCACCCATCAAGACGTTGATGCCGGAACTGTGCTGAGAAGACGCCGATCCGAAAGGCAAGAGCGAGGTTCGATACCAGCCGCGGCCCCACTCCTTGAAGACACGATTCGGCGGGTGCCAACCGTAAATCAGCGTGTCTCCGTGCGTCATTGTCCATCGCCCGAGTGGTATGACCCGGTCCCGGTTCAGAAACCCAGCGGCGCGGTCCGCCGCGAAGATGGTTTGTGAAAGGCCATCGGTGATCTGCGCGGGTGTGATCCGCTGGAACTCGTTGAAACAGCCGTTCATTTGACCAAGCGGATCGTACTCGGGGTTCGGCAGCGTTTCCCATTGAAAAATCAGTGTTCCGAACATGAGTCCATAGCTCGTGCAGGCCACCGGCCAGGGACCCGAGGGAGGGTCGGGCGAGGGACGAGTGTTCGGACCTCAGGACAAGAGTCGTTCCGTCCCCGCGTCAGCGGGGCAAACGAAAAGAGCGGGTCGGGCGAGTTCCGACGTCAGGTTGGCGATGGCGTTCATGTCTTCCGTGACATTGAAACCGTTAAAAATCGCCTGCCCCTCGATATGCGGCAAGATGGCGACAAACCCGCTCCTCCGGGCGACGAACTCGCCCCCAGGGTTTGGGAGGTCCCCGGCCGGCAACTGACCCTCGACGGTGATGTACTGACTGAGCCCCAAGCCGATTTGCCGGAGGTTGGAGGCGCATTGCAGTCGTCGCGCGGCCTGGCGCGCATTCTGAACGGCCGGGACAAGCAAGAGCATCAGCAGACTTACGATGCCAATCACAACCAGCACTTCGATCAAAGTGAAGCCGGCCGTTGGCCGATCAGCTCGCCGCCCTCTCCTCGTCTCCATCGCGAGTCCCTCCCCGTGTTTCGAGCCCCATTAGGCCCGTCCGTTCCGTCGCCATCAAGACATGACCGTTGAAGGCTGTAGCGTGTCAACCGTAGTGGCACAACCGGCGTCAGCCCGGAGCAACGGCCTCC
>CALLYK010000512.1 GCA_937858365.1 uncultured Isosphaeraceae bacterium
AAAAAATTTTCCGCGGCGCGTCGCGCGCGCGATCGCACACTGCCTCAGCGCATCGCCGCTCGTGGCAACGCGGCGCCGTGCTCAAACGCAAAATGCGAAAAATAAAAAAACTAACTGAAAAAATTCAATCGTCATTGTGAAAGTCGCAAAAATGCACGTGACTACGTCAAGATTTCATCGTCATCAAAAAGGTCCGAGCGCGCCACTCGCGACCTTCGCGCGGCGCCGGAATCGTCGTTTTCGGCGAAAAAAATGCGATTTCCTCGCATCTTCGTCTTCCCCCGGGCGATATATTTCGCTATGAAGTCCCTTGCGAACTCGGCCGCGTCGCGGAGTCGATCGCCGGGATTCCACAACAGAGGGGTGAGACCAGATGGCGAAGAAGACGACCGAGTCGGCTGCTCCGAAAGCGACCACCAAGAAGGCGACCACCAAGAAGGCGGCCGCCAAGAAGGCCTCTCCGAAGGCCAAGAAGGCGGCCCCCAAGAAGGCGGCCGCCAAGAAGACCACCGCCCCGAAGGCGAAGAAGACCACCACCAAGAAGTCCGCGCCGAAGGTCACGGCCAAGCAGCGCGACACTCTGGCCAAGGTCCAAGGGGCCGGCGCGACCGGCTACTTCGCCGAGAAGAAGGCCGAAGAGAACTCGCTCAAGGCGCTTGTCGAAAAGAAGCTCCTGAAGAAGGGGCCGAAAGACAAGGAGAAGAAGGCCGCGCCCTTTATGCTCTCCAAGACGGGCGAGAAGGTCCTGGCCTCTCCGCCTCCCGCGCCCTGATCGGGTCCTGACCGGAAAGAAACACGCGGGCTGGCCCCGCACCGCCACAACGAAGGACGCCCTCGGTCCGGCACCTCGCCGGGCTGAGGGCGTTCGCCTTTTCGCCCCACGCTCTCTGGCGCTTCAAGTGGCTGGGCCGCGCTTTCGCTTCACCACGGGTCGCGCCGCGGGCACCGCCCCAAGATAGGCGACGGCCATCGGCACGAACCAACCCGACGGTTCGTCGTACACGTCCACTCGGCCGTGCTCGAACTCGTACACCCAGCCGTGGACGCTCACTTGTCCCGACTCCAGCGGTTCGGCCATCATCGGCAGGGCGCGCACGTGCTTCATCTGCACGACGACGTTCTCTCGAATGGCCGCGTCCAGGAGTTCATCCCCCTCCAAATCTCGGTGCTTCGCCGCCACGATCCGCCGCGTCTCCTCGGCGTGACTCAGCCAACGCTTCACGATCGGCATCCCTTCCAGCTTCGCGGGACTCAGCAGGGCCTGGATCGCGCCGCAACGTGCGTGGCCGCAGACGATGATGTGCGAGACCCCCAACGCCTTCACCGCGTACTCGACGGCCGCTTGGGCCTCGGTCTCGTCGGAGCCGGCCGGCGGCACGATGTTGCCGATGCTCCGTTCCACGAACAGGTCGCCCGCGTCGCTTTGCAGGAACTCGGCCGGCTGCACGCGCGAGTCCGAGCAGGTGATGAACAGGTAGGGGGGGCTTTGGCCCTTGCTCAGCTTGGCAAAATGCCGGCGCTTTTGGGGATAAACGTGGCGTTGGAAGCGGCGTACGCCCGCGATCAGGTCCTTCATCGGCGGCCTCGCTTACTCGACGATCCGATCTTCGTACAAGGACGCGAGGTCCACCAGGCGGGCGCGCTCGCCGTCGTGGACCGACATCTTCGACCCGGCGAAAAGGCTCGCGCCGCCGAACTGGCCGTCCTTCGTGATCGCGTAGAATTGCACTTGGAAGTTCGGCCGCCCCTTCTCGTCGCGCAAGCGTTTGTCCTTGTTCGTTTCGACGATCCGCTTGCAGGCCGCGAGGGCCGCGTCGGTAGGCGCCGCGCCGCGCCGGATCGCGTCGACGATCGCGAAGCTGGATAGGTTGAGGAGGTTCGCCTCGCCTCGCCCCGTCGAGCCGGCCGAGCCGACGTCGTTATGGAGATACAGGCCGGCGCCCAAGATGGGCGAGTCGCCCACGCGGCCTGGGATCTTGTAGTAGAGGCCCGAGGTCGTCGTCGTGCAGCCGAGGTCGCCGTGGGTGTCGAGGGCCGAGCAGTGGATCGTCCCGTGCTTCCGGATGTAGTCGGGTCCGAAGAACCGGCGCACGGCTGGGTCGAGTTCCTCCGGAGGGGGTGGGATGCGGTCGTCTTCCTTGCTATTGGTCTCCTTCCAATAGAGCCAGATCTTGCGCGCCTCGTCGGTGAGGAGGTCCACTTCGGGGAAACCATGCATCTTGGCGAACCGCAAGGCCCCTTCGCCCACGAGGAGGCAATGGTCGGTCCGCTTCATGACGAGTCGAGCGACCGCGGCCGGGTGCATGATGTTTCGCAACGACGCGACCGCGCCGCCGCCGTGGGTTGGCCCGTGCATCACGGACGCGTCGAGTTCGACGATGCCGTCCTCGTTGGGGATGCCGCCGTAGCCGACCGAATGGTCGGACGGGTCGGCCTCGACGAGGGCCACCCCGGCGATCGCCGCGTCGAGCGGGTCGGCCCCCGCTCGGATGAGCTCCATCGCCTTCTCGACCGTCCGCAGGCCGTTGGCGCTGGAGACGACCAAGGGCCTCTTGGGGCCCGGTGCCTTCTGGGGGAACGCCCCCAAGGCGGTGGTCGCGACGCTCGCGGCCGTGGTTGAGAGAAAGGCGCGGCGATTCATGGGGGCATTCCGGGAATAAGAAAGGGAAGGGGGATTGTCCGGTCGAATGGCGACAGCCTAACCGGCCGCGCGGACGGTCGCAACGAGCCGGTTGACCTTGCTGGAAACCAACGCGGGGCTATCATGCTCGGGGACAAAATCGGCGGGAGACACGGTCATGGACGGCCAGATGAAAACGCCCCGCGCGGTCGGACTCCTTGTCGGTCTCGCGATTGTGTCGGCCGTCGGGTTCGGCTTGGGTTGTTCCCCGTTCATCGGCACCACCGCGGCGAGCTTTCTGCGGAAGGCCCGCGAGAGCGACGACCCCAACATCCGCTACCTCGCTTACAGCAAGCTCGGGTCGATGGGCTGCTACGACCGCCAGGAGCAGAAGGACGAGGCGGTCGAACTCCTGGTCGAAAACATGAAGCCGGGGCGCGAACCGACAGCGACGCGGGCCATCATTTGCCGGACCCTGGGGGAACTCCGTCGCCCCGAGGCCCACGAGGTGCTCGTCAAGGCGACCGAGGACCCCGACCCGATCGTTCGGTGCGAAGCGTTTCGGGCCCTGGGCAAGGTGGGGACGATTGAGGACGCGGCCTTGCTCGCCCGATTGATGACGGTCGACCGCAACCTCGACTGCCGGCTCGCGGCGATCGACGGTATCGGGGAACTCCACGCGAGCGACTCCCGCATCTTAGGGATGCTCGTGGACCAGATGGACCACGACGACCCGTCGATCCGCCTGGCATCGTTGAGGGCCCTGAGAAAGCTGACGAAGAAGGACCTTGGGGTCGTGCCTGAGCCTTGGCGCGAGTTTCTCGCGCAAGGGAACAAGGCCCAAGGACCGGCAAGCGACCCGGGGACCCGAAGGGCCTCGACCGAACGCTGAGGCGACGTCGCTGGCAGGCGACCCGCAACCTGTGCGAACATGGAACTACGCCGGTGAACCTCGACCACGCGGGCCGTGTCGCCCTCGAAAGAGGCGAAGAGGCGGGCCAGGTCGGGACGGTGGGTCATGGACACACACACACGTGAGTTGCTCGAGTTCGATAAGGTCCGCCAACTCGTCGCCGGGTATGCCGCGTGCGCTTTGGGCAAAGCGGAGGCCGCTCGACTGGAACCAAGCGGCGAGCCCGGCGTCATCCGCCAGGCCCAGGCCCTCACGTCGGAGATGGCTGACGCCTTGATGTCCGGCCTCTCACCCCCCTTCGGGGGCGTCCATGACGTTCGACCCAACGTCCGACGCGCCCAGACCGGCGCGTGCCTCGAAGCCGAGGAACTCGCCGAGATCGTCGAGGTCCTTGGTGCCATCGCCGAAATTGATCGCTGGCTTGCCCGCCTCGCCGACAGCTTTCCCCGCCTTGGGGCCCTTCAGCAAGGCGTCGGCGAGTTCTCCGGCGTCGCCTCGGCGATCCGCGGTTGTCTCGACGAACGCGGGACCGTCCTCGACTCGGCCAGCCGCCGCCTTTCCAACCTCCGTCGTGAGATCGGCGAAGTCGAGCAACGCATTCAAGACACCCTCAAACGGATGTTGCGCTCTCCCGAGATCAAGCGCATCCTTCGCTACCCCAATTTCACGATGGTCGGCCATCATTACGTCTTGCCGATCGCCAAAGACCATCGAGGAGAGATCGAAGGGTCAGTCCATCGGACCAGCGCGAGCAACGAGACCGTCTACATCGAGCCGCGCGCCATCGCCGAGCAGTCGGCCCAACTTTCTTACCTACGCTCCAAAGAGGAGAAAGAGGTCCGCCGGATCTTGCGCTGGCTTTCCGCTCAGGTTGGCCAGGTTGCCGACAGCCTGCTCGGCACTTTGGAGACGCTCGCGGAGTTGGATTGCGTCTTCGCCAGGGCCCGATACAGCCTCGACTACCGGATGACCGCCCCCGACCTCAACACCGAAGGGGAGTTCGCCCTCCGGGCCGCGCGTCACCCTCTATTGGAGGCCCTCGTTCGCGATCGACTGAAACGATCGGGCGGTGTCCCCGACCCGCGCTTCCCGAATGAAGTCGTGCCAATCGACGTTCATCTTGGGGCGCGCTTCAAAATGTTGATCATCACGGGGCCGAACACGGGCGGCAAGACGGTCGCCCTCAAGACGGTCGGCCTTCTCGCGATGATGGCCCAGTGCGGCTTGCATGTGCCTGCGCGGCAAGGCTCGCGACTGCCCATCCTCGATCATGTCCTGGCCGACATCGGCGACGAGCAGAGCTTGGAACAATCGCTCTCGACGTTCTCCTCTCACGTCCGGCGCGTTTCGGAGGTCCTCGCGACGGCCACCAGCCGTTCCCTTGTCCTGCTCGACGAACTCGGCGCCGGGACCGACCCCGCGGAAGGGGCCGCGCTCGGGCGAGCGATCCTTGACGAACTCGACTCGATCGGTTGTCTGGCGATCGTGACGACCCACATTGGCGACCTGAAGACCTACGCGTTCACCAACGCGCGGGCCGAGAACGCGGCCGTCGAGTTCGACGTGGAGAGTTTGAGGCCCCTCTTTCACGTGAGGATCGGCGACATCGGCCAGTCGAACGCGCTGCGGATCGCGCGCCGTCTGAACATGCCCGAGCATCTGATTGAACGAGCGGGGGCCTATCTCGAGCGAACGCGCGGCGACCAGGTCCCGGAATGGGACCTCATTCAGAAAATGCGGCGCGAGGCGGAGCAGGCGCGTCAAGCGGCGCTCGCCGCACAGGCCGAGGCCCAGCGCACCAAGGAGGCCCTGGACCAGCGTTTGGCCGACCTCCAACGTCAAACCGAGAACGATTTCCGATTGGACGAGGCCCGGGCCCGCTTGCAACCGGGTGATCGCGTCGTCGTCCCGCGCTTTGGTTACGACCGGCCCGGCCGCGTCGTGAAGATCGACCCGCGAAAGCAAACGGCGAGCGTGGCGATCGGCTCGATGAAATGGGACGTGCCGATCGCCGAACTCGTCCCACAACTCGTCCGGACGCCAGAAGCGGCGAAGGCCCCCAAGCCCGCCCGCCGAATCGATGAGTTCGAAGGCTGAACGGACAAAGGGGCCCAACCCGTCCCTGAGACCTTTTGGATCAGGTCTTCGGCGCCCACGGGATCAGGGCGTAGGCGTTGCCCAGCGGGATGACCTGAGTGTAGGAAATCCCGGTGCCGAACTCGAAGCCCGCGCCGTAGCCGACTGAGGCCGCGAAGCTCTGCACTCCCGTGTTCTGGTTGCGTGTGTTCGCCAGGGAGCCCGAAAGCACCGAGCCCTGCGTGTATCCTTCGGTCACGTTCAGACCGTTCAGGTCCGCCAGCTTTGTGGCGTTCGAGACCTCGACACGGGTGTCGCCGCCCACGACGTCCTTGGACGTGAAGACCTGCGGGGCGCTCGTGAGCGGGCCTCTGGCCGTGAGCACGAGCCCGTAATCCCCATTCCTCGCGAAGACGACGCCGACGTCGATCCGCCCGGGGAAGTTGCCCACTGAAGGTATGGGCAGGCCCGAGAGTTGCGGGGCCACCGAGCCCAGATTTCGCCAGGCGCCGTTGGAAACGGTGATCGTACCCTTGAGCGTGCCGGTCGGTAGCGGCGGGGCGTCCGGGGGCACGTCCGGCGTGAACGACCCCATTTGCTGAAGGCCTTGCACGGCCGCCGCGAACTGGTCGTACGCGTTGCGCACCTGTTGCAGTTGATCGTCCGTCAGGTCGAAGAGGTGGCGCTCGCCCGCCAGGCGGAAGAGCTTGCGGACGTTTCGGAACTCGTTGACCGGGAAGTACGTGTTCTTCTCAAACGCATCCACCAGGCGCAATCCGGGC
This sequence comes from uncultured Isosphaeraceae bacterium, assembly GCA_937858365.1. GTDB lineage: Bacteria > Planctomycetota > Planctomycetia > Isosphaerales > Isosphaeraceae > CALLYK01. Next base: position 6,392 of record CALLYK010000512.1, read on the forward strand.
ACGGACATCGGTCGGTTCGGCGACGGCCGCGGGTTGCTCGTTTCGATCGCGTTGTTGATCAACGGGCCTGTGGCCGCGAAGGCGTCGATGAGTGCCCCTTGCGATACGCTCGTGGGTGTGGGCGCGTTCTTGGGCACCTGTGAGAGCGGGACGGCCACGGTGACCAGACCGTTACCCAGGTCTCGGATGTTCTCCGTCGGCACGGACGCGAAGAAACCGGCGAGACCGCCCCCGGGCGGCACGGTCACCAGACTCGTACCCGTCGAGATTTCCACTGCGTTTTTGGGAAGCGTATAGAGGACCGTGTCGACGTTGCGCTGACCGGCCCCACCGGGCTGGTAGTTCAACAACTGCTGCATGCCTTGGGACGCGAGCAGCCGGTAGGTGTCTCGATTGGAGACGACCGATCGGACGAACGAATTGGTGACGACATCGGCGCCCAAATCGCTGCCGACGAGCACCCCTTGAATGTGGGCGCGTCGGCGGGTTGTGTTCAAGTTCGTGCCGAGCAAGACCGAGAGGTAATCGTTCAGGGCCGATCGAGGGGCGATGAAGCGTGTATGGGTGGCCAAGCGGGAGGGTTTGGCGACCCCTGGATTGAGGAACTCGCCGAGCGTGTGCTCCTGGGGCGCTGCGGTCGTCGCTCCGGAGAGGAGCAGTCGAGCGTCGAGCCCCTCGACGAAGGGGGTCATGGCGCGTTTCGGTCTGCGATGTCCTCGCGGTGTCCGATCCGACATGGTCGTCCTCCTGACAATCCCGGCCCGACGCCCGCGCGATCCAACACGGGAACGTGTCCGCACTCCGGCGGCACAAACCGAGCGATCGATTCGTTGGGATTATCGGAAAAGACCGGTCGCCGACTCGACTGGAATGCGCTGGCCGGGGGGCCACAGGGCGAAAAACGGCGATCTTGTCCTCTTCCTGCGGCAATCAACGAGGACCGTCGCGGTCGATCGACGGAACGCCTCCAGGCACCTTCACGTGCAGAGACGTTATCGGCCCCGGTCGGGGCGTTGGCCCCGTGGGCCCATGCGCGTCGATGGAAGGGCGAGAACCAAATCCTGACGTCTTCCCGCCCCGATCGGGTGTTTCCTTGCTGTGGATGTGAGTAAAGTGATGAGGATTGACGCTCCGTCTTCCCACGACTTGAGTCGACCCCCCCGATGAGTGAAGTGACCCGCATCCTCTCGGCGATCGAGCGTGGCGACCAGAGCGCCACGGACGAGCTCCTTCCCCTCGTTTACGATGAGTTGCGGCGGCTCGCGGCGCAGCACTTGGCGCGCGAGGCCCCCGGTCAGACACTTCAGGCGACGGCGCTGGTCCACGAGGCTTACCTTCGCCTCCTCGGGACTGAGGGAGCGGCGGCGCCGTGCTGGGAGGGTCGTCGCCATTTCTTCGGGGCTGCAGCACGAGCGATGCGGCACATCTTGGTTGAAAACGCGCGTCGCAAGGGCCGCGTGCGGCATGGTGGTGGGCGTCGTCGTGAGTCGGTCGATCTGGACGTGGTGCAGGCCGATGGTGTCGATCAGGATGTGCTGGGCCTGCACGAGGCGCTTGAGCAATTCGCGATCCACGACGCGACCAAGGCGAAGCTCGTCGAGCTACGGTTTTTCGCCGGGTTGACTCTGGAGCAGGCCGCCGAGTGCCTGGGCTACTCTCCGTCCACCGCCGACCGGGCATGGCGTTACGCGCGCGCCTGGCTCTACGCCGCCATGGCGGGGCGGACGCCCGAAAGAAAATAACGTGGCGCTGACGCCTTCGGCGCGCCGGGGGCGCATGTCGAGGTGTCGCCCATCCCATCTCGACGATTTCGGTCCGACCCGCGATCCATGCGCCGGCCTCGGGAGTTACCCCGAGGGACCCGTCCAGGGGCCGGGAAGGCCCGGCCCCGCGCGATCACGTCCCATGACGGTCTCGTAAGCCGTCACCGAGTCGCCCGGGCCTCCGGGGGCGGGCGCCACGCTTCCAATACCTCTCGACCCTCGAACACGACACTTCGACAGGAGCACCCGATGATCCGCCTAAATGGCCGTGTGGCCCGACGCGACTTGAATCGCCGCCCTCTCCTCGAGTCACTCGAGGGACGGGAGCTGATGTCGCTGGGTGCCGAGTCCCCAGCGACCGTGAACACGCGGACAATCAACGACCAGTTCGACTCGGCCAACGCAAGTTCGTCCAACGGGAGTTCGGTGGCGGTCTGGGTGGACACGTTCAGCCCCACCGATCACGACATCCGTGCCCAGCGCTTCAACGCGGCGGGCAACAAGACCGGTCCTGAGATCATCGTGAGCGGCAGCTTACTCGACGATTCCCAGCCCGCCGTCGCGATGGACAACCGGGGCGGTTTCGTCGTCACCTGGCGGCAGAGGCAGAGCAACGGCGACACGAACGTCCTCGCTCGCCGGTTCAACTCCCTCGGCTCAGCCGTTGGTGCCGTCGTCCAGGTCGGTGTCGGCACGTTCAAGGAGCACGACCCTTCGGTCGCCATGGACAGCCGCGGCAACTTCATCGTCGCCTACACCCGCGACACGAACAACAACAACCCCGATGTCTTCGCGAAGAAGTACAACAGCTCGAACCAGCTCACGAACGTCGTCAACGTGGACACGGACCCCAACATCGCCGACCACGCGAAGGTCGCCATGACACCGGAGGGCCGGTTCGACATCGCCTACGAACACGCCTTCAGCCCGGGTTTCAACGACATCATCCTCAAGCAGTTCACGGCCTCGGGCGCTCTCTCGTGGACCCGTGAGGTGGCCAACAGCCAGTCCGATGAGACGGCCCCGTCCGTCTCAATGGACAACAGCGGCAAGGCCGTCGTCGTGTGGCAAAACGCGGTTGGGTCAGGAAGCGAGGTCCGTTTCAGTCGCGCCGACGCCTCAGGCAACTTAGGGCACGAGCTGATCGTCGAGAATGCCCTGTTCAGCGAGTCCAACCCGTCCGTCGCCCTGAAACGCAACGGCGGCGGCACCTTTGTCGTGACCTACGAGCGGAAGTTCCGGACCTTCCCCTTTCCATCGGTGACGCGCGTGCGCGTGGCTGAGGTCTCGGCCTCCGACCAAGTCACGATCGTCGACGCGGGCGTCCGCTCCAAGCCCGCCGTCAGCATCAACGGCGCCGGGAAGTACCTGGTCACCTACACGTCGAACGACTCAAGCGGCCTGAACGTCCGCAACCGGTTCGGGACGCTGTGAGTCAACCGGGAAAGCGAGTCGCCGAAGAGGGGGAAGTTGATTACGTTGGATCGTCGATTCGCGGTTCGTCGCGAGTCCCGCCCTCCCGAGCGACTCGTTCCAACAGCATGTGTTACGTCGTCCCAACTGCACTGGTAGACTTGGCCCGCGAGGCCGAGCGACTCGTGGTGATCGAGGGGATGGGGCGACCCAATCCGCGGCATCAAGAAAGGTGCGCTTATGATTCCCATAGGCAAGTGTCCGATGATCGCCCGACTTCTCGTCGACCTGCGGCCGCGCCATAGCGGCCCGACTTCGGACGATCGAGTCTAACGGCCACCACTCCCGACCCGAACCCAAGAAGAGGTTGGCGCGATGGATGACGAGTCGCTCTTTCTCGCCGCCCTCGAGAAGGCCCCAGGCGCCGAGCGGCGGGCGTTTCTTGACGAGGTCTGCGGCGCCGACGACGCGCGACGGCTGCGGATCGAGCTGCTCCTGGAGGCCGACGCCCGTACCGAGGGCATCCTCGAGCGTGGCCCCGAGGAGGTCGGCGCCCCGGATGATCAACCGACCGCTGAGCGTCGCGGCGAATGGGTTGGCCCGTATCTGCTCGTGGACCAGATCGGTGAAGGAGGGATGGGTGTCGTCTTCCTCGCCGAACAGCGCGAGCCGGTCCGACGACGTGTCGCCCTGAAGGTCATCAAACCGGGTATGGACACGGGCCACGTATTGGCCCGGTTCGAGGCCGAGCGCCAGGCGTTGGCGATGATGGACCACCCCAACATCGCCCAGGTGCATGACACCGGGACAACGGCCTCCGGTCGCCCCTACTTCGTCATGGAGCTGGTCCATGGCGTCCCGATGACCGTCTACTGCGATCACAACCACCTCGCCCCGCGCGAGAGACTCGCCCTGTTCCTACCGATTTGCCGCGCGGTCCAGCACGCGCACCAGAAGGGGATCATTCACCGCGACCTGAAACCCTCGAACGTCCTGGTGACATTGGTCGACGGCCGGCCCGTTCCCAAGGTCATCGACTTCGGCATCGCCAAGGCGATCGACCGGCGCTTAACCGAGCGGACCATGTTCACCGAAGTCGGAGTGGTCATCGGGACGCCCGAGTACATGAGTCCTGAGCAGGCCGACCTCTCAAGGCGGGACGTTGACACTCGGAGCGACGTGTACGGCCTGGGTGTCCTGCTTTACGAGTTGCTGACCGGCACCACACCGCTGGAACGGTCGCGTCTTCGTGAGGCCGCCTTCGATGAGGTCCTGCGCCGCATCCGCGAAGAGGAGCCGCCCCCCCCGAGCACGCGCCTCAGGTCCGCGGAACAGCTCCCATCGATCGCGGCCCTGCGACGAACCGACGCGGGGCGACTGGCGAAACTCGTGCGCGGCGACCTCGACTGGATCGTGATGAAGTCCCTGGAGAAAGACCGTTCCCGGCGATACGCCACCGCCGACGCCCTGGCGCTGGACGTTCAGCGTTACCTCGACGGGGACCCGGTCGAGGCCGGACCACCGTCGGCGTCCTATCGGCTTCGAAAATTCACCCGGAAGCACCGCGCCGCGCTCGCGACGGCGACCGCCTTCGTCGTTCTTCTTGTGGTGACAACGGTCTTCAGCTCATGGCAGGCCGTCCGGGCCCTCCGCGCCGAATCGTCGGCGGAGGACAACCTCACCAAGGCCAAGACCTCCGAGACCAAGGCCCGGAAATCGGCAACCCAGGCCAAGGCCATCGCCGACTTTTTTCGCGATAAGGTCATCGCCGCGGCGCGACCGCCCGGCCAGGACGGCGGACTCGGCCGCGACGTCAAACTTCGAGAAGCCCTCGACCATGCCGAGGCCGGGATCGTCGATCGCTTTTCCGACGAGCCCGAGGCGGAGGCGAGCATTCGCGACGCGCTGGGCCAAAGCTACATTTACCTCGGCGAGCCTGAGAAGGGGCTTAAGCAGTATGAGCGAGCCCTGGAACTCCAACGGGCCGCGCTCGGGCCCGAGTATCCTTCCACGATCGTGGCCATGTGCGGAGTGGCCGAGGCGCACCATCACGCCGGTCGGCTGGAACGCGCCATCCCGCTCTACGAGGAGGCGATCCAGCTCATGGACAAGGTCCACGGGAAAGAGCACCCGCACACACTGGTCGTTCGCAATAATCTGGCCGTCGCCTACGCCGCCGTCGGACGCCACGCGGAGGCCGTGCCGCTGCATGAGGCCGTGTATGCGCAGATGGTGTCCCAGTCCGGCCCGGACAACGATCAGACCCTTCTGGCCCTGAGCAATCTGGCCGCCGCATATCGCGACGCCGGCAAACTCAACATCGCCATCGCGAAGCACGAGGAGGCGGTAAGACGGATGAAGGCGGTCTTGGTGGAAGGCCACCCCTATCTGCCCGGCACCATCGTCAACTTGGCGATGGACTACTACGAAGCGGACAAGCCGGACAAGGCGGTCCCATTGCTCGAGGACGCCCTCTCGCGCCAGGTTTCGATTCTCGGTGACGACCATCCCACCACGCTGAGGACCAAGTCCAACCTGGCGCTCGTCCATCGAGACGCGGGCCGACCCGGGGAGGCCGTTCGCTTGTTGCGCGCGGCCCTGCCGATCGCGGAACGCAAGCTCGGCCCCGAGAACTCGCAAACACAGGGGGTCCGGCGCGACCTGGCCCAGGCCCTCACGGCCGACGGACTGCCCGAAGAGGCCGTCCCAATCCTCGAGGACCTCGTCGCGATCAACCGGGTCAAGCGCGGTCCCGAAGACCGAATGACACTGGCGGCCGTCGACAATCTGATCGCTTCCTACGTTGACGCGCGACGTTGGGCGGACGCCGAAGCCCTGGCCCGCGAATGTCTCGAGGTCCGCGTGAGGACGCAGCCGGACGACCCACTGCGCTTCCCAACTATGGGCCGGCTCGGGGCCTCGTTGGCTGGACAGGGACGTTGGGCGGAGGCCGAACCGCTGCTGCTGGACGCCTACCAGGGACTCGCCGTCCAACTCGGCCAGGGCCCGCCCATCAGGCTCCGGGGACTTCGCAAGGCCGCCGCCAAGGTCGCCGATTTCTACGAGGCTTGGGGCCGCCCCGAGCAAGCCGCTGAATGGCGAAAACGCCAAGAACAGGATGCGGCGCCGGCGCGATAAGTGGTCCCCTTCTCTTTCGCACGCAAGCGACCCAAGTCCGACGAGACGAAGCCGTCCTCTCAAGGAGTGGGTCGGCGGCGCCCGGTGCCATCATACCGAGAGCGCCCTCTCCAGATCGCTCCGCAGGTCCTCAAGGTCCTCGATCCCGACACTCAATCTCACCAGGCCGTCGTCGACGCCTCGCGCGGCCCGCACTTCGGCCGGGATGCTCGCGTGGGTCATGGTCGCCGGGTGGCCGATCAGCGATTCCACGCCTCCCAGGCTTTCCGCCAGGCTGAACAGCTTCGTGCCGCTCAAGAGGCGCCGCGCCGCTTCGGCGCCGCCCTTCAGACGCACGCTCATCATCCCACCGAAATCGCGCATCTGCTTCTTCGCGACCTCGTGGCCGGGGTGGTCGGGCAGTCCAGGGTAATAGACCTTCTCGACTTTGGGGTGGTCCGCCAGCCAGGCCGCCAGCGCTCGTGCGTTCGCGCAGTGACGCTCCATGCGCACCGCCAGAGTCTTCACGCCTCGCAAGACAAGCCAGGCGTCGAACGGGCCGGGAACGCCGCCCGCCGCGTTTTGGAAGAAGGCGATCCGCGTGACGAGTTCGGTCCCGCCGATCACGGCGCCGCCGATCACGTCGGAGTGTCCACCCAGATACTTCGTCGTGCTGTGGACGACCAGGTCGGCCCCGCATGCGATCGGCTGTTGCAGGTAGGGCGACGCGAACGTGTTGTCCACCGCCAGGATCGCCCCCGCCGCATGCGCCAATTTGGCGATCGCCCCGATGTCGAGCACCTGGAGGAGTGGGTTCGTCGGCGTCTCGATCCAGACGAGCTTCGTCTTGGGACCGATGATCTTCACGAAACCGGCTGGCGAGGCGTCCTCGGTGTAACGCGGCACGAGGCCCCACGGTCGGAAGACTCGTTCCAAGAGACGAAAGGTCCCGCCGTAAAGGTCGGCGGCCGCGGCCACTTCGTCGCCCGGTTGGAGCGTCGTCAAGACGGCGGTCGTCGCGGCCAGGCCCGACGCGAACGCGAGTGCTTTCTCACCTCCTTCGAGTGAGGCCAGGCACGTCTCCAGCGCCGTCCTCGTGGGGTTACCACTCCGCGAGTATTCGTAGCCCTTGTGTTTTCCAGGGGCCTCTTGCGTGTAGGTCGAAGTGGCGTAGATCGGGACGACGGTGGCGCCCGTGGCTGGGTCGGCCTCTTGGCCCACGTGGATCGCGCGGGTGGCGAACCCTTGCTCGTTCGGTTCAGGCTTCACGGTGTTTGTTCCAGAATTGGATCAGGTCGATCCTCGTGACGATGTCGACGACGCTGTCGCCCGCGACGGCCAGCACGCCCGAGTTGCCCGCCATCAGGAGACGGTACGCCTCGTCAAGGTTCACCGCCACGTCCACCTGGGGCAGGGGGCGGGCCATGATGTCAGCCACGTGGACTTGCGCGGGGTCGGCCTCGTCGTGGAGGATTCGGGCGAGGGTCACCTCCTGGATGCTGCCCACGGCCCGTCCGTCGCGGAGGACCGGCAATTGCGAGATCCCGGTCGCCTGCATCATTTCGACCGCCGCCGCAGCGGTGGCGTCAGGGTCGATCGTGACGAGCGTGCGCGGGCCCCTGGCCTTCAGCAGGTCGCCGACCGTTTGCATCCTCGGCTCGGTTTGGACGAGCTTGTTTTCCGCCAGCCAAGCGTCGTCGTAGAACTTGCTCAGATAGTTCCGACCCGTGTCGGCGATGAGGGCCACCACCAGATCGTCCGCGCCGAGTCTTCGAGCGTAGCGCAGGGCGGCGGCCACGGCCGTCCCCGACGACCCACCCGCGAGCAGGCCCTCTTTGCGGGCAAGGGCCCGGGCCGTCTGGAAGCTCTCGGCGTCACCGACGCGGACCCATTCGTCCACCATCTGGCCGTTCATGGTCTTGGGCAGGAAGTCCTCGCCGATCCCTTCCACCTTCCAGGGCTTCGGCGAATCGCCCGAAAGGACCGACCCTTCTGGGTCGGCGCCGATGATCCGGACCTCGGGGTTTCGTTCCTTCAGGTATCGCCCCACGCCGGAAAGCGTACCGCCGGTGCCCGCTCCGGCGACGAAGGCGGTGATCGCGCCGCCAGTTTGCTCCCAGATTTCCGGGCCGGTCGTCCGGTAGTGGATTTCCGGGTTCGCGAGGTTGGCGAACTGGTTGGGCCGCCATGCCCCCGGGATTTCGCGGGCCAAGCGGTCGGCCACTCCGTTGTAGCTTTCCGGGGAGTCGGGCGGGACCGAAGTCGGCGTGACGACGATCTCGGCGCCGTAAGCCTTCAGCAATCGGATTTTCTCACTGGACATTTTGTCGGGCAAGACAAAGATGCAACGATACCCCTTCACGGCGGCGACCAAGGCGAGCCCGACCCCGGTGTTGCCGGCGGTCGCTTCGATGATGGTGCCGCCCGGTTGGAGCCAGCCGCGGCGCTCGGCCTCCTCGACCATCGCGATGCCGACGCGGTCTTTGATGCTGCCGCCTGGGTTGGCCGATTCCAGCTTGACCATGATTCGCGGCAAGAGGCCCTTGGCCAGGCGCCGGAGGGGGACAAGGGGCGTGCGGCCCACCGCCTCAAGGACGGAAGGGGTGATGCCCAACGCGGACTCGCGCTCGATCGCCAGGGTGGACATGATCTTCCCTCCTCCTCGGGAACGGGACGATGTGCTCTCTAACAGTGCCTACGGGTTCCGAGCGACGGAGTCAAGGGAGGGCTGATTGGTCCCGGGGGACGTCATGCCTCGTTGCCCCTCGTTGCGGTCGTGGTTCGTTGGCGGTTTCCTCGGGGGGCGTTCCTGCTACAATGCTCTACCTTGTGCGGCCCGGCTGGCCTTTCGCGTGTGGGCGGGGGAAGCGGCCGGTTCACATCCTGCGGCGGGATCTCGTCGTCGGCCAAGCCCTCGCGAGCCGGGGGGGCCGGACCAGGAGGTGTCAGCGAAGCCAATGTACGTACCCAAGCAGCTCTTTTTCACCAAAGGGGTCGGCACGCACCGCGAGAAACTGACCAGCTTCGAGCTGGCCCTGCGGGACGCCAAGATCGCCTGTTACAACCTTGTGAGAGTGTCGAGCATCTTCCCGCCTGGTTGTCAGGAGATCCCGATCGAAAAGGGGCTGCCCCAGCTCAGTCCCGGCCAGATCGTCCATGTGGTGATGAGCGAGAGCGCGACGGCCGAGCCCAACCGCTTGATCGCCGCCAGCGTGGGCGTGGCGATCCCCCGCGATCGCAGCCTCTTTGGCTACCTTTCAGAACATCACGCCTATGGTCAAACGGCCAAGGCGGCGGCCGACTACGCGGAGGACCTCGCCGCCGAGATGCTCGCGACCGTCCTTGGTGTCGAGTTCAACCCCGACAGCTCCTGGGACGAGAAACGCGAAATCTGGAAGATCGCCGACGTCATCTACAAGACCAAGGAAGTGACCCAAACCGCCGTCGGCAACAAAGACGGGCTCTGGAGCACGGTGGTCGCCGCCGCCGTCTTGCTTCCTTGAGCGACGGTCGGCCGAGTTGAAGGACGATCGATGGCGACGCTCCCGAGACGTCTGGAGACGGACCAGTCCCCCCCGGCGGTCCCAACCCGCCGGGCGCCTCGGGGACCCGCGCGCACTCAACCCCCGACCGGGCCCTATCGGTTCACCATCAAGCAATACGAAAGGATGACACGCCACGGCATTCTCGATGAGCACGATCCGGTGGTCCTCATCGATGGGGCCCTGGTGAGGAAGATTCCCCGGAACGAGCCCCATGTCGCAGCCACGCGCCGGGCCTTGAGGGCCCTTCAGCACCTTGATCTCGCCGGTTGGCTTGTTTGCAAGGAAGACCCGATCGTCCTGCCGAAAGGCCGCGAGGGTCGAGAGAGTGTCCCCGAACCCGACTTGAGCGTCCTTCGTGGAGACATCGAGGACTACGACCGGCGCAAGCCGGGTCCAGCCGATGTCGGCCTCATCGTCGAAGTGGCCGACACGTCCGTCCGCAAGGACCGGGGCATGTTGCTTCGTTACGCCCACGCGAACGTGCCGACGACCTGGTTGATCGACCTGAACACGCGCGTCGTCGAGGTCCACACCGACCCGACCGGTCCCGCCAAGCGCCCGCGCTATCGCAAGGTCGCCCGGTTCGCGGACAATGAGACCGTCCCTGTCGTGCTTGATGGTCTTGAAGTGGGACGGGTCGCCGTCCGCGACCTGTTGCCTTGAAGCGAGTCGCACCGAGATGGCCACGATCACCCGAACGACGACCGCGACGACCTACCGCCTGAGCATCCGACAGGTGGAAAGGATGGTCCGCGCGGGTCTCTTGAGCGGGAAGGAACCGGTGGTCCTTCTCGACGGCTTGCTGGTGACGAAGCTGACCCAAAGCACGCGCCACGTCACGGCGACGGGCAAGGCGTACAAGGCGATCGAGGCGGTCCTGCCGCTCGGTTGGCACTTGCGCAAGGAAGACCCCATCGCCTTGCCCTCCGGCCCCGAAGAAGCCGACAGCCTTCCCGAACCCGACCTGGCCGTCGTCCGCGGAGACCTCGGCGCCTATTCCAAGCGCCACCCTTCGGGGGAAGACGCGGGACTTCTCGTGGAAGTTTCCGATTCGACCCTTCATGAAGATCGAATCATGCTCAAGCGTTATGCTTGGGCGAATGTCCCGGCTTCCTGGCTCATCGACCTGAACGCGGGCGCGATCGAGGTCCACACCGACCCGACCGGTCCCGCCAAGCGGCCTCGCTATCGGAAGGTCGAGCGATTCGAGGGGAAGGACCGGGTGCCCGTCGTCCTCGCCGGGGTCGAGGTCGGTCGGGTCCTCGTCGGCCAAGACATGCCCTGAACGTCCCGGAACCATGCGAGTTTCATGACTGATGAAGAAGTCCAAGGGTCCCGACAAGTTCCTCCACAAGATCAGCCGCCACCGGATCGCGCCG